>CAYMDR010000030.1:0-11545 GCA_964389195.1 uncultured Candidatus Peribacteria bacterium
TATAGTTGGAATAAGTTTTATAATTTGCTTAGCGGAAAGATTTTTATGGCGATGAATATTTTTGAAAGCGGCCATCAGATCGTAGAGCAGCATGCCCAAGTGTATAAGCCACAAAGGGCGCTTATCACCTTTATACGAAGGTATGATAAAAGGCATCGGCTTTACCAAATGCGGCGCAATTTTTGTGAGAATTTTGCGCTCGTGGCAGGCTTCCCACACGAGTTTAAATTCAAAATTTTCCAAGTAACGAATGCCGCCGTGAATTAACTTAGTTGAACGGCTGCTGGTGCCGGAGGCAAAATCGCATTTGTCTAAAATAAGTACTTTAAGGCCACGGAGTGTGCAATCACGAGCAATGCCGGCGCCGTTAATGCCTCCACCAATGATGATGACGTCGAAGTGGTTGGATGAATGATGTGGGCGATCTGTTTTTTTTTGCTTAAGCGTTTGTTTCATTTTTACTATTTATTTAAAAGAATCTGCCTAATATCTTTTATAATTTTCGAAGGTTTTATTTTACTTTTTTTGGCCATAGCTACAGTGGTTTCACCGCTTAAAACTAGGATACTTTCGATGCCGTAATCGTTGGCACCTTTAATGTCGGTGTACAGGCGGTCACCAATCATGACCATTTCGCTTTTAGTGCAATGATCAAAGGTGCGCTCAAGGTGGGTGCGTAGCTGCTCGTATATATGTTTTTTGGGCTTTCCAATAATAAAAGGGGTTTTACCCGTAGAGGTTTTAAAAGCGGCAATGAAAGTGCCGATATCGGGATGGAAACGGTTGCCTTCTAAAGGGAGGTGCGTATCGGGATGAGTGGCGTAAAAAGGCACGCCAGATACGATAAAATCATGGGCGAGGCAGCATTTTTGGTAGTTAAAAGTGGTGTCAAAAGTTAGGACAACGGCTTGGGGAAGGCTGTGCCCGGGCACGGATTTAGCCCTAATAGATTGCTCAAGTAACCCATTTTCATTTCTACCAATCAAGGTAAAACCGGCCTCCGTAAACTCTTTTTCAACGCCCGGAGTAGCTAATAAAAAGATGCGTTTTATACCTTTTTTTTTCAGATATTCAATGGTGGCACGTCCGCTGGTGTAGACTTCATTTTTAGTGCATGAAATACCAAGATCATTAAGTTTTTTTACGCATTCCTGGGTACTTTTGGATGAATTATTGGTAAGAAAAATGGGCTGCTTGCCTGCGGCTCGTAATTTTTGGAGAACGTTAAGCGTGAAAGGAAAAAGTTCTTTGCCTTTGTAGAGCGTTCCATCTAAATCAAAAAGGAAATATTTTTTGGTTTTCATAGTTGCAGAGAGAGTAAGATAAGTCCCATGATAATGGCGCTAATACCCAATTTCTGGTGTGTTTCGATCTTTTCTTTAAGAAAAATACGAGCCAATCTTATGGTCACCATCGGAAAAGCTGCCGCAATAGGGGCGACGAGGGTAGTACCATTTTTACTTATACCGTAACCATAGGCGAGAATACCTATCAACTCTAAAAAGCCTATGACAATAACCATGAGTCCAACCTCTTTGGGAAATTTGAGACTTTTTTTAGTTATTTTGGCATAAGGGAGTAAATAAAAAAACATACTTATTCTCATAAGAATGGTAGGCAAGAACCAATGAAGACCGGTTACCAAACTATCTAATAAAAAAAATTGTATTCCAGTAGTTACCATATGAATAAAACCATAGATGGCACCTTGTGCTAGTCCATCAATTTGTATAGTGGAAAGATCGGACAATTTAAAAGAGGTTAAGATAATGCCCGTTACACCTATAATCAACCCGATACCTTGAGTCGGTAATAATTGATCGCCCAAAAAAAGAAGACTTAGGATAACGGCCACCATAACCCATGATGCCGCAATGGGGCTAACAATCGCCACTTTGCCAACTTGAAATCCTTTATAAAGAGCTAGGTAGGCAATAATATTTAGGCCTCCACACAAGGTAATAATGGCCAATGAAAATAAAGACACGATTTCACCTTTTAAAAAAAGATCAGCTATAAAAGGCAACATTCCCATAGCCACTACCTGACTCCAGAAAAAAACCTGAAAGACTGTTGTTTTCTTAAGCGCTTTGGCTACAAAAAAATCAGCTATCCCCCAGCCCAACATCGCCAATATTCCCCACACAATGCCAAAGTTTATTTGCATACGGTAAATTCAAAACCATATGAGCATAAAATGCAAGAGCAAGAGCCTAGGTATCGTTACGGTTATTGTCCACTAAACAGTAGATTTTATGATCCTCTTTTTTCTCCAGGAGGTAGCTTAAATAAATATAGCCGCCGGTTAAAAATGGAACCAATAAGAAGGTCCAGTTCATTTCTAAAAAGATGTTGAAGATAGCGTGCAGTACAACGGCAATGAGCAGGCCTTGTGCCATCTTTTCTTCATGGAAGACTATATCTTTTTTACAATGGAGGATGCGAGCAAAAGTGCGTACCAATGGCCATCTTTTTTGATTATGTTTTTCCTTTACAAGATCTGTGGCAAAAAGTGCCAGTCCGTAATAATAGCCAAGGACTCCGGAAAAAAGCACGTGAGCAAAGGTGGAAAAGAGTGAACGGAAAATAAAAGGGTAAAGAATGCTTTCTACTCCCCTACTAGAAATAATATTATAAAAATAGAGGAGATTTTCGGCGAAAGAAAAGCCAAGTGCGGCCATGATGCTCATTTCAATAGCATCATCAATAGAGCAGATACGTCTTTTATCGGTAATTTTTACCGCCCATAATTTGGTAACTTCCTCAATGACACCAACAATCATAAAGGTTAAAACAACATCTAAGGGAATAAGACCAAAGGTGGAAAACCCTATAAGGTCATCTTTAAAAGCATGCGTGTATTCAAAGGCGTTTAACCAAGGAAAATACTGCCAGAGGTACTTGTAGGTAAGCAGAGGAATAACAAAGAAAGCCCCTGCTAAAAAGGTGATGGCGACCATGCGTTTTAAACCTACCTGTTTTTTGTAGAAAATATAGCCCCAAAGACCGGCAGGCACAACGGCCAGCATGGCAGCTAAAGAGATCTTTAAAAAAGTGTATTCAGACATCTGTCCATTATAACACATTTTTGCCCCCTAAGTCACCTTATTTAAGCCTATTTACTTGATAATTCAAAACGGAACGCTGCGTGATGAAATTATCGAGGTGGGTGGCGGTAATGATGGTTTGATGCTGTTCTATGGCCTGTAAAAGCATTTCCTGGCGGCTAAAATCCAACTCTGAGAAAACGTCATCAAGTAAGAGTATTGGCTTCTGTTGAGCAATTTCTTCAAAAAACTTTAATTCCAATAGTTTAAAAGACAAAAGAAGTGAGCGGTATTCACCACGGGAAGCATGGTTATTTAAAGGACGTTCATCCATAAAACAAAGAAAATCATCGCGATGGGGGCCCACGGTGGTGTATTCCGCTTGTAAATCTTTATATTGTGCCGTCGCTAAAGCTTGAGTAAAAGCGGTTTTTATCTGTTCTATGTCATCGGCAAAAGTGGCGGCATCCGGCAGGGGAAGATTATGAAGATATTCAACACGTACTTGCTCCTCTTTTTGAGAAATTTTCCGATAATAATCCTGGAGATGGGTATTGAAAAAAGCTATAGTTTTGGCTCTTTGCTGGACAATAAAACTTCCGGCTTCAATGAGTTGTTCATTCCAAATATTTAAATCGTCCCGAGAGGCGTACCCATTCTTAATGGCTTTCAAAAGAGCATTTCTTTGTTCCAGTACTTTTCGATACGTGCGTAAAGCGCGGTAATATTTTTTATTCATCTGCAAATTTATGACATCTAAATAGCGGCGGCGAAGGTCGGGGCCTAGATAAAGCATATTTAAATCTTCGGGATGAAAAAACACGACCTTACAGTTGCCAACAAAATTTTCGGTGGTCGTTTTTACGCCATTTTTTTTAAGAGACCTTAAGGGCTGTGGAGGTACGCCTAAAAAAACTTCCAGCTCGATTGAGCCATCTTCCATTTCTAGGAGCCCTTTTACGCGGGCATATTCGTAGTTCCAGCCAATGAGATGTTCTTGCTTTGGTGCACGAAAAGATTTGGTTAAAGCTAAAAGGTAAATGGCTTCCAGTACATTAGTTTTGCCTTGTGCGTTGGCTCCAATCAAATAGGTTATAGGTTGCTCAAAATTAAACTTTAACGCTAAGGATTGATGGTTGCGGAACTGTTCTAAAGTCAGTTGGAGAAGTCTCATGGTTGTATGGTATAATAGTCAGATGATATCTCGCAAACAAAACCATATTGGATCGGCTAAAAGTCACATGGTGACGAAGATACCCACGGCGCTTTTACATGAAACGGTAGAAAGTGTCCTTCAACGGTTTCAGGATCCATCTGCTTATTTTGATATGGTTGAGTATATTTATGTTCTGGATAACGATAGACATTTAGATGGAGTGGTTTCAATCCGAGAGCTTTTAAATGCCAAAAATAGCGATATTATTGAGAATATTATGCAGAAAAATATCGCCAGTGTTCATCTTGATACTCATCAAAAAAAGATTGCCCATATGGCGATTCAGCATGGTCTTAAAGCTATGCCGGTAGTGGATGAGTTTCAACGTTTGGTGGGCGCTGTGCCTTCGGAAGTTATTTTTAATATTATGCGCTGGGAACATACGGCAGATATGTTGAGGCTTGCTGGTATCCATGGCAAAGAGGAAAATATGCGCACGTTTATGAAAGCAGGGGCTGTCCGTATGGCACGGATGCGTATTCCATCGCTTTTAATTGGGCTTGTAGGTGGGCTTATGGCAACCTCGATTATGAATTTTTTTGAAAGTGCGCTAGAGAAAAATCTAATGTTAGCCTTTTTTATTCCTCTGATTGTGTATATGAATGACGCGGTTGGGACGCAGACAGAAACACTTTTGGTGAGAAGTTTGGCGATTAATGATATTAAAGTTGGGTGGTATATTTTGCGGGAATTTTTAATTGGAATTTGTATTGGTGCAGTAGTAGCAAGTACTTTGTTTGTTGCAATTCTGTTGATTTATCATTCAATGGCTTTGGCTTTAACAATTGCAACTGCAATGTTTTTAGGTGTTAGTACTGCTACGCTTTTGGCCATGGCTGTACCGTATACCCTTTTTCTTTTAGGCAAAGATCCGGCTATTTCCGGTGGACCGTTTACCACGATCCTTCAAGATATTTTAAGTTTGGTGATTTATTTTGTGGTTGCGGGAATATTTTTGACGTAACCTAAGGTGACGGTTAGAATGGGCTGGCGTAACTGGTTTAGTTTGCTGTCCATTTTTTTAATAATTTATGAAAAAAGATCGTAACGTTGCACGGAGTGAAGATTTAGAGCTTGATCATATGCGACATTCTTGCGCGCATATGTTGGCTCAGGCCGTATTGGAGATGTTTCCAGATGCTAAACTGGCGATTGGCCCAACGACGGATACCGGATTTTATTATGATTTCGATTTGCCGCGAACCCTTATTCCGGAAGATTTGGATTTATTGCAGGAGAAAATGGTGCGGATCGCCAATGAAAGACAAACTTTTGAGCGATTAGAAGAGCCTACCGAAAAAGCTGTTGAGTTCTATAAAAAAGCAGGACAACCGTATAAAGCGGAGATTGCTTCTGATTTAAAAGATGAAGGAGAAAAAGTGGTGACCTTTTATGAAAACCGTTTGCCAGCTAATTATAGCGGGAAAAATGGTCAACCTGGCGATATTAAATTTTCCGATCTTTGCCGAGGAGGTCATACGGAGCACACTGGCAAAACCGGCGCTTTTAAACTGTTTAAAATTGCGGGGGCGTACTGGCGTGGCGATGAAAAACGTCCGATGCTTCAGCGTATTTATGGGCTCTGCTTTAAAGATAAAAAAGAGTTACATGATTATGAACAGCAAATGGAGGAGGCGAAAAAGCGGGATCACCGTAAGTTGGGACAAGAGTTACAACTTTTTGCTTTTAGCGAACATGTTGGACCAGGCTTACCTTTATGGCTGCCAAACGGTACAGTTATCGTGGAGGAGCTAGAAAAATTAGCGAAGGAGCAGGAGTTTAAAGGAGGCTACAAACGTGTGCGTACTCCGCATATTACCAAGGGCACGCTCTATCATAAGTCGGGGCATTTGCCTTACTACAAGGAGTCGATGTATTCGCCGATGATGATCGATGAAGAGGAGTATTATCTTAAACCGATGAACTGTCCGCATCACCATATGTGTTTTGCGGCGCACCCAAAAAGCTATCGCGATTTGCCTTTGCGCTACGCGGAATATGGTACCTGCTACCGTTTTGAAGATTCAGGAGCTCTGTTTGGATTAATGCGCGTGCGCAGTTTGCAGATGAATGACGCCCATATTTATTGCACCGAAGACCAATTTGAGAGTGAGTTTATCGCGGTGGCCAATATGTATCTGCATTATTTTAAGTTATTTGGTATCGAGAAATATGTGATGCGTCTGTCGTTGCATGCGCCTGAAGGACTGGGTAAGAAATATGTGAACGAGCCGGAACTTTGGGTTAAAACTGAAGAGATGGTTCGCAATGCGATGAAAAAAGCTGGGGTAACAACGGTGGAGGTAGCGGATGAAGCGGCTTTTTATGGACCTAAAATCGATGTGCAGGTATGGAGCGCGATTGGACGTGAATTTACGTTGGCTACCAACCAGATCGACTTTGCGGTGCCTAAACGGATGGGGCTAAGCTACGCCGCGGCGGATGGTACGGACCAGGTGCCGCTTTGTATTCATCGGGCGCCGCTTGGGACGCATGAACGGTTTATCGGCTTTTTGATTGAGCATTTTGGGGGCAATTTCCCAACATGGTTAGCGCCGGTGCAGGTAGCGGTTTTGCCGGTATCGGATAAGCATTTGGAGTACGCGCAAAAAGTGGCGACTCAGCTTTTTGGCCATGAGGTACGTGTGGAGGTTGATGACAGCAAAGAAAGTTTAGGCAAAAAAATCCGAGCGAGCGAACTTAAAAAAGTCCCTTACATTTTAGTGGTCGGCGACAAAGAGGTTGAAGGCGGCCAAGTGGCTGTTAGAAGCCGTAAAACTAAGGAGCAAGCTACGATGAGCTTTGAGGATTTTGAGGGGAAGTTGCTGGAGGAGATTAAGGGGAGGGTGCTATAGGGCTGGTAGATCATGTTCACCATTGCCATTCCTTTTACTTGTCGGTTCAGTGATTGCTGCTCCTAGCTCTCGTATTGTTGCAAGGGCTTTGCTAGCAAGCATGTTTAAAGATGTTGCTATGGGTTGACCGACTAATGCTTTTTTTGAAAGCTGAGGAAGACCTCTTTTATCCTTGGGGGCAGCTTGTAACATTTGCTCCCATTTAGAAGGACTTTCTGGCTCTCTAGGCGTATCTTCTTCTGGGTTAAAAGACATAAGGGCTTGCTGACCTGTTCTTAACCAGCGACGTGAACCGGTAAAAGGATCCCCATCCTCACTTTCTATTCTTGCTTGAGCAATCTTTACTTTACTTTCTCTATACTTAGATGGATCACTGTAATATTCCAGGACTTCTATAATTTTTTCCCTTTCATGAGGATTATTTAAAAGGTCAAGTAGCGTAGGCGTATTGCTGCTGCCATTTCTTTCTAAAATTATAGCAGTAAGTAGTCTTACTAACCTTTCCTCTAAAGGAAAATCTAGGTACTCTGGTTCAACTTTTGCTTTATCACCGTAGAAAACCTTTTTACCAAATTTATAGTCTATGAGTGCGTCACATATATCTATAATAAAATCTTTAAAAACAAGTTCCATACCATAACTTTTTGCTATATTTGCATTCTTTCTTGCTACATAGCTATCGTGATCTTCATTCATTGCATCTCTAGTTTCATACAGTTCAATCTGCCATTCTACAGGTTGAGTTACAACAGGTATATCATCTCTTCCCACAATTTTATTAGATACGCACTGTAACCTAAAACCGGATGTTCCATGTACTGCGTGGTGGTTGCCGGTACTATTTTCACTTACTTCCCCATTAATAGCATAACGTAATCTATCCTCAGCAAGATCGCTTCCAGAGATACCCAAAATCAATCCCATAACTTTTTCAATTACCATATCAACATGGGCTACTTCAGAACCTTCAGCAAGGAGTACCGTTTTGTTTGGATCAGAATCTTTTTGTCTTAAAACAATTTTAAAACGACGAAGATCGCTTATTCTTGATGGATCGTAGTTACCCGTATCATCATCATTATGAGCCAGTTTACGTGCTGTAGATGTAGGACTCTTTTCATTGGGAACATCAATATTTTCAACCAAAGCTGCATCACTACATTCACCTTTATCTAATTTTATATAATCTTCATGTGCTAAAAGTTCGCTAATTGCTAAAGCTTCAAGATGGGCATATCTTTTAGGGTTGGTCGTAAAAATCTTTTTTCCGGTTGCTATACCTATCGTGTATCTACCTAAAAATCTCCGTAGGTGCTGTACTTCCACATTAATGCGTCCAAAATCTAGTTTAGAGTGAATGGTCTCAGCTAAATGCATAAAACGAATCTTAGCAATAACACTCTTTAAAAGATATAATGTTTCTTCGTTTGTAGGTAAGGTATGAGATGCCAGGTGTTGTAATTCATTGATATCTTCAATTGCTTCCACTGTAGGATGCAGTGTTTGAGGCGCAAAAAAAGCAGCCGCAAATTGGTTAGCATCCTGTGCTCGAGGATAAAGCTCCGCTTTTTGTTTTTGAGCCTCTTCTTTTCCACTTAATGCTTTTTCACGCCATATTCCTAATAGCCCCCCATGACTCGTATCGCGAATAGTTCTTAAAAATCGTGTAAAATAGGTTTGATAGCGGCTCTGAATACCAAGTAAGCTTGCAAGATGACCGATATCCTTATCGTCCATTGCAATACCACATTCTTGTAAAAAAAATTTTAACTCAAACGATGACTTAAACTGATTTCCTCCAATATCATTTAGAAAGCCATAATATTCTTCACTTTTATCCGACTTAGGCTGGATGTTTAAAGCATCCAGAAAGGCTTTTACTTTAGCTGCTTTATAAACAACGCTCATAGCATGAGTATCTGCCTTTTTTGACTTCAACCCTCTTGCTATTTCTAAGGTTTCTCTTGCGCCAGCATGATTGGGTTTGACGCTATTTGGACGTATAAAGTGCTTTTCAGGGCATGTACACTCTTGTCTCTTTAGGAGGTCTTCTTCATCAGCATCATGTAAAGTTGCTATCTCTTTGCGTAACAATTCAATTTGCGCTTGCAACTGATCAACCGTTGGAGCAAGTGGTAGTCCTTTTTCTTCATGAAATGGTGCTTCTTTTGCTTCTGCCCTTGCAACTTCTTGACTTGTCATACTGTAAAATTGAGGAATTTTAAGCTTGTAAATGTATACCTCATTTCATAAAAAAGTCAACCTCTCCGTGGTTGACTTTTTGGATTAGCTTCCTAAAATGGTTGCGATTTAGTTTTAGGGTGTTAATAAAAGATACTTATGGGTATTGAAGATTTAGAAATTCATATTGCGCCAAAGACGGTATTTGAACTTATGCCGGGTGTGCCTGTGACCAACAGCATGATTACGCTGTGGATTGTGATGGCGATTTTGGTTATGCTTGCAGTGATTTTGCGGGTGAGTTTGAAGTATTTGCCGAGCGGTTTTCAAAATTTTGCAGAATGGTCTTTGGGGGGGCTTTATGATTTTATGGAGGAGGTTGGTGGAAAGGCTGCCCGAAAGCATTTCCCGATTTTTATTACGTTCTTTTTAACGATTTTACTTTCCAACTGGCTGGGTATCGCCATGGGGTTTGTGGCGGAAGAGGCCGGCTTTTTACGAGCACCGACGAGTGATTTGAATACTACGGCCGGACTAGCGATTGTGGCTTTTATCTATTTTGAGTATCAAGGTATGAAGGCGCATGGCGTGTTGGGGCATCTTGGACACTTTATAAATATTAAAGCGTTGCTCCGAGGCGGCGTTGGGATTATTGAATTCTTTGTGGGGATTTTGCATATTATTTCCGAGTTGGTACGTCCGGTGGCCTTGGCTTTGCGTTTATTTGGTAATATTTTTGGTGGAGAGATTGTACTTGCGGTAGCATTTTTATTAATTGGACCGGTTTTCCCTCTGCCTTTTATGGCGCTTGAGTTTATTATTGGTATGATCCAGGCCTTTGTATTTTCGATTCTTTTCTTAACCTTTACCTCTTTAAATACCGCGCATGAAGAAGAACATGATCAGGTTATTGCTCCTACGAAAAATCAAACACCTCCTAAAGTACTTGTAACGGTTGGATAGAAATTCATGAGTGGCTTTACTAAACAAGCCAGCCATGAGAGTCTATCTCAAATATTTATTTCATTATTTTTTACACTATGGGTACATATGCTGCGGCACTCGCTATTACATTGGGAGTTTTAATGCCTGCTTTCTCTATCGGTCGTATTGGTTCTAAAGCTGTTGAATCAATGGCTCGTCAACCGGAAGCCGCTTCTAAGATTCAGTTAAGTATGATTCTTGCCTGCGCTTTTGCTGAAGGTTTGGGTATTTTCTCCTTTGTAATTGCTATTCTTCTTTCAAGTAAATAGTTTTTGGCACGTATTTACGTCCAAGAAACCTCTTTATTAACGAAAGGAATATTACACATTACTTATGAATGAATTTTCTTTGGTACAGATAGTACGAGCTGCTTCTAATGCAGAAGCTCCTGCTCGTGAAACCACAACGGAAACCGTAGTCCAGGAAGAGTCCGCTCATGGCGAAGGTATTACGATTCAACCTACCACGGTGGCTTTCCAGGCTTTGAACTTTGTTATTTTATTGGCGCTGCTCCAATTTATTTTATATAAACCGTTAGTAAAACTATTGGATGAACGTGGTAAAAGAATTAAGGATGGTGTGGAAAATGCTGAAAAGGCTGAGCTTATGCTGAAAGAGTCCAATATGGTTCGTCAGGATATGCTAAAAAGAACTTCTGCCGAGACACAAGAACTTATGGAAAAAGCTCGCGTGAATGCTGAAGGTCTTAAAAATACGATTATTACCGATGCTCATAATGAGGCCGGCAAAATTATTGAAAGTGGCCAAGCTTTGGTGGATATGGAAAGGGAAAAAACGATGCAAGATATGAAAGCGATGGCCGTGAATATGGTTGTGAAGGCTGCTGAAAAAATCTTGCGTGAAAAAATTGATGGTAGTAAAGACGCTCAACTTATTCAAGAAAGTATTAATAGTTACAGTGCTTAATTATGGCTTCAAATTCACATCTTATTTACGGTAAAGCTTTGCATCGCGTCACCTTTAGAAAAGGGGTGGAAGATGCTGTGCTTAAAGATTTGGAGGAGCTAGCCGTTATTTTCCAGGAGAAACATTTTAAGGAGCTTTTGCATATGGCTTCTGGTATGGAAAAAGTAAAGTTGGATACTGTTATTGTTAATACTTTTGAAAAAAAAGTTGAGGAGATCACCCTTAATTTATTAAGGACGTTAGCGGGGGCACGCAAATTAGCGTTGCTTCCTAAAATTTATGACGCATATCGTCGGCTTTATTTTGCAGCCAAGGGGATTCAAGAGATCGTTCTT
>CAYMDR010000031.1:0-6438 GCA_964389195.1 uncultured Candidatus Peribacteria bacterium
TCCCACAACAGAAGAGCCGGAAGAAACAGTCGAAGAAAATAACGACAATGAGGCGACAGAGGATGAAAGCGAAATTTCCAATGAAACTTATAGTGAAGAAACCATCAGTGAGGTTGCACCTAATGAAAAAAGTACTACCAAAGCTAAAAGCAGCAAAAAAACTACACCTAAGAAAACTAAGAAAAAAACTACAAAAAAATATCTAAATGGCGATCTCAGCGAAGATATCATCATCAATGAATTTCTGCCGAACCCCAAAGGAGAAGACAGCAAAAATGAATGGATAGAGCTGTACAATGTCGGAGAAAACGATATTAATTTAGGAAACTGGCAACTTGATGATGAAGAGGGTGGAAGCAAAGCTTTTATTCTCTCCGATGAAACCATTATTAAAGCTGGAGCAACACTAGTAATACCAAGCAAAGAAAGTAAACTAGCTCTCGGCAATAAAAAAGATGAAATAAGATTAAGCGACTTTGAAGATACCATCATAAACGAAATAACTTATGAAGAAGCACCAAGTGGAGAATCATATGGACTTATAAGTATTACTCGATCCCAAAACCTGGACGACCCTATGGAAGAAAGCACCTGGCAATGGTTAAAAAATCCAACGCCTAACGCTGCCAACCCTTCATATGAAGAGATCATTGTAACAATAGCTAAAGAGCCAGACTTTAAAGGTGACTACTCTTTTGAAATTCAAGATGAACAGAATCTAAGCAAAACTATTATCTTTGGAGAAGATATCATCCCAGGCCCCTTAGCAAAGGCAACTTTCACAAAAGGAACAAAAGTAAAACTATTATTAAGCTCCAATAGCGACGATACATATCAACTGCAAGGATATGAAGTGTTAGAGCCGACCAAGGTTACCAACTTCACTATGGATACTATTTTCTCAATCCTGGGAACTATCGCCAGTTTAGGGATAATAGTGTACATTATGCGAAGAAAAATCTTCACATGGTATCATTATAAAGCAAAGAAAGACCTTCCTTAAAAGTAAAAAAATGTTATAGTTAGGACAACTACCCCATAGTATATCCGAAATGCAAAATAAAAAAACTCTGATCCTCATTATTCTTCTGTTTGCAATTAGCATCCCTTTAGCAATTATCATAAACGAAAAAGGGTTCGACCTTAAACCCATTGAAGAAGTAGAAAACACAACTCCACTTAAACCATCTAACGAATTTTATAGTGCATTAGTAACAGATTTACCTCCCGGAAATTTAAATTTTGACGAAGCTTTAGAGCTAGAAGAAAATCCATCCATAGGCTCAAGCCTATTGTAAAAACTATTTTGATAATGCCTATAAACTTATTAAAAACAATTACATCGATACCAATAAAATTAAATATATAACCATGGATTTCCCACTGGAGGTGCATCCTCTTTCGCTTATAGCAGCTGCTACAGCTAACTGCGCTTATGAACAAAATAAGTTTTGGGAAATGCATGACCTGCTCTTTGCAAAACAGCTAGAATGGCAAGTAAGCATGAATCCATCTGAAGATTTCAAAAAGTATGCCAAAGATTTAGGCATGAATGTAGAAAATTTTACAACATGCCTTGAGGAGGATCGTTACCAAACAGCGATTGCCCAAGATATTAGGGACGGTATACAAGCCGGCGTTACCGCTACTCCTACTTTTTTTATTAACGGCAAAAAAGTCATGGGAGCTCAAGATTACAAGACTTTTGAAGCTATTATCAAAAATGCCTCCCTTCAATAATACTAATGATGATGAAGAACTCTGTCATACTCCATCTCATAAATATGAAGGAAAGTAAAAAAGAAGGTCAAGATTAAAGGTCCAAACACAACCCCAACCAAGCCAAAAACCCCTACTCCACCAAAAATAGCAAGAAAGGTTAAAAGCTGATTGGTATTGGTTTTACCTCCAATTAAATATGCCCTCAAAAAATTATCGACGGTGCTCACCAAAAGTAAACCCCACAAAAACAAAAAGATACCACCTACTATATTGCCACTGGCCAAAAGAATTAAAGAAGCAGGAAGCCAAATAATCAGTGTACCTACAAACGGAATTAAAGAAAAAACCCCCATGGCTGTACCCCAAAATAAAGCCCCTGGAATACCAACAATGGCAAAACCAACACCACCAATAAAGCCCTGCATCATAGATGTTAAAAAGATACCATACAAAGTAGCTAAGCTAATCTCTTTAAACTTACGAAAAATCTCACGTTCATAGTTTTCAGGAAGCGGACTAAGAACCATAATCTTTTTAACAATCCAATGGCCATCCTTGAAAAAATAGTACATCGCAAAGAACATCAAAAAGAAGTTAAGAAGCAGGCCTCCTAGCCCTTTAAGAATAGAGGCGCTCTGTGTTGCCAAAACTGAGGTGATAAGCTGTGCAGACTCAGTAATACTCCCTTTAAGATCAATTGTATCCAAATCTACCAAAGTCCCTAACTGGCCACGTAAAGAGTTAACAAAGTCATAAATTAAACCACCACTCTGCCATCGCAAATAGGGATCCAATGTACCATTATGAACCTGATGCTGAATAAAATTATAGGTATCAAAAGCTTGTGCTCCCAATAAAATTAAGAACACAATGAGTGGCACAATAATTAAAATAAAAACCAAAAAACAGGTAACAAGTGAAGCTAACCGCACACGCCCCTTAAAAAGCTTCACCAATCTATGATAAAGCGGATGAAAAGCTGTACCTAAAATAGCAGCCAATACTAATAAAACAATAAATGGTCGTAAAATAGTAAAAAGACCAAAAAAAGAAAAAATTAAACACGTAATTAAGAAATATCCCGGAAAATTTTTAATCACAATACCCGTATCTTTATTCCTTTTGATTTTGAGGGGAGTTTTCATAAAAGATAAAGCAATAAATAAAATTAAACACTAAAAAGTAAACCAACCAAATAACCTGCAAGAGCGGAAAATATCCCTATAACCGCCATTTCCAAGCCGCTTCTCCCCCAATTACCAACCGTCATAGTTGCTTTAACAGCCCCAACACCAAAAAGAGCTAAGGCAGAAACTACCAAGGAGACATAGATACCATTCTGAATCGACAAAAAGAAAAAAGGTATGAGAGGTATAACCGAACCAACAATAGCAGAAATACCAACCACAAGCGCCGCCATATAGGTATGTTTTTTTTCTACAGGAGTGAGTTGCAATTCATCACGCATCATCGTATCAAGCCAAACCTTTTCATCCGCTGTAATAACTTCCACAATATCTTCCAATAACTTACCTTTAAACCCTTTCTCTCGATAAATTTGGCGGATTTCTTCACGCTCAAGCTCAGGAACATCTTTAATCTCCCTTTTTTCACGAGCAAGTTCACTAGCATAAAAATCACGCTCAGCCATTTTAGAAGTATAAGCAACTGCCGCCATAGAAATTGATTCTGCAAAAGTCGCAGCAAGTCCTGCCGCTAAAACAATGCGAGTCTCCTGCGATGCAGCAGCAACGCCTAAAATAACCCCAAGCACATTTACTAATCCATCCTGCCCTCCCAGAATAACCTCGCTTAAGCGATTACCTTTATGATTTTCTGGATGAAGAAGTTTTGATTTAAGCTTTGTTGGCATCAATGATTACTAAGATTAATATATTGATTATAAAATTTTGACGACTTTCTTACAAGTTTTTTCCATTTTTACTTAAAGCGTAAATAAAAAAGGAGTCTCACCGTAGCAAGACTCCTTTTTTTTAGTACCAAATTTAGCGCTTAATTTCATAACTTACCTCTACTTGCATATAAATATCTACTACCTTGCTTCCATCGTAAGAAGTAGCAGGATAGTACATATAATTATTTACCTCTACAGAATTAACAATGTCACCAAGCTGTACATTTAAAAGCTTAGCCATTTTAGTAGCACGTTTCGTAGCATCCACAGTAGCCACTTCACGAGCCTGATCCATAGATGTTTCTGTATTCTCCAAAGCATAACTCACACTATTAACATTAAGAGTTGCTGGAGTATCCATTTCTAGCAAAGCATCCTGAATCTCCTCTGCCATATCAACATTTCGAACAGTAAGAGTTAAAGTACGATTAGCATCGTAGGCAGTAATTTTAGCCTGGCTCTCACCCTTGCCATCTACACCATATTGATAATCCGAGTAAGGATAAACGCTAAAATAGTTAACTACTAAATCTTTTTCTCCAACCCCATAAGACTTTAAAGCCTTAATAATCATTCTTTGCGTATCACGCATTTTTTTATTAACCTCTTTAGAAGTTTTTTCATGAGCCGTAAGATTTAAAGAGATCATCGCTTTATCAGCTTGTGCAGCTACATGACCTTGTCCATATACCGTTACAGCCTGAGTTGTAGGCATAGTTGCAGCAGAAACCTGACCTCCACCAGCAAAAGCCACCATGGTTACCGCCATAAAAACGGCAAACCCAGTTAATAATGAAACCGAAAACTTTCTCATAATAAAGAAAATTAAAAAATAAAAGATTCACGCATACTATAACATAAGAAATCAAAAAGCATTACAAAACCATGGTTGATAGAAAGCGGAAATAATGGCCATATAGCAACTCACACCTACCAACCAAAAAGTTTTCCTACATCTTCAGGTGTTTCCCTACGGCGAGCCACGGTTACAATGCCGTTTTGTAAAACCACCTTGGTAGGGGAAGACAACAAACAATGGTGTGAAGCAAAAGCATCCTGGTAAGCGCCCGTATCTAAAATAGCAATGTACAAATCCTCTTTATTCTCTTCCAGATCTTCTAAGCGAGGAAGCAAGAGATACCCATCACTAGCGGTATATTTATCATCAGAATCACAACTCAAACCTGCTAGCCACACCCTGTGTCTCGCTTTGGCATCCAGGTGGTTTGCAGGGATAACATGCCATTTTTGATGAATTGCCCATGTATCCAATAGATCATTCATAAAACTGCCATCAATCACATACCACTTTTTAGCCACACCTTTTGGAATATCTTTAGAGGCCACAACTTTATAGACCGTAAGCTGAGCAGGCGCTGTAATATAACGTCCCCACTCCACAATAACATTCGGATGAGGGATACCGGCCTTATTACTAAGATCACGCAGCGTTCTAAAAATACGACGCATCACCGACTCCACGCTATACATCTTCTTTTTCTCATAAGGAACGGCAAAACCTCCACCAATATTGATGGTATCAAGGGTAGGATTATTGGCACGAATTTTCCTATAAGCGTTAAAAGCTTCTCGAAGAGCTAACAAAATATCGTTCTCACGTTCTATCTGCGAACCAATATGGTAATGGAGGATTTTAAGATTTTTAATTTTACCAAGTTCTAAAATTTCATTGAGCATTAAACCAAAACGATCGATCTTCTTATCCCAATGCGATTTTACTTTGGACTGGAGATTAATACGAATACCAAGTTCACCGGTATACCCTCCATTAAAAAGTTTTAACTCACTGATATCTTCAATAATTGGCACAATAGCTAAACCCTTTTCACGAAGCTGCTTAATAAGATCAATATAAGGCTGTGTTTTAGGACCGTTACATAAAACGCGAATCTTAGAATGGAAGTTCTCACCAAGCCATAATTTTTTAACAACCCATAAATCGTTGGCAGAAGCCACCTCTAAATGTGCACCTTCGGAAAGCAAAGGCAACACAAACTCTTTATTTTGATTAACCTTCATCGGAAAATGGTAGGTAAATTTCCCCTTATACCCAATCTTCTTAATATTGGTATTCGCTAATTTAAGAAGATAATCCAAACGTTCTTCCAAAATAAAAGGCAAAAAGATCTCTACCGAAGACCCAAACTTACGGGCAAGATCATGGATATTATATTGATAATTACCTTCATAAATAACCAGTTCACCATCTTTATTCACGTTGAAATACTCGGTATTAAACTCTTTACGATCGAGCTTCCAAACCTTTTTATAATTTTTAGCGGCCGGCTTCTTAACCTTTTTAGAAGATTTTTTCTTAGCTACCTTAACAACAGATTTTTTTGGTGTTCTGGAAGAAGCTAAAGGAGAAAGACTTTTTTTGACCGTTACTTTTGAAGACGAAACCTTAGCAACAATAGCAGGCGACTCCGCTAAAGGTTGTAAAGGTTGTGAGGGATTCTCCACTTAGAAAAAATCAGGAAAATAATAGTGCAAAATTTGGTATACCAAATAATGTTTTTAAGTGCAAGAAAATTCTTATAGCGGCTGCTGTTGAGTTGAGCAGTGAATAGCACCAAGTCCCCAAACTAAATCCACACAATCAATACCTACAACTTTCCTAGAAGGAAAAAGTTCCGCAAAAAGTTTTAAAACTTTCTCATCATATTCACTTTCATAGGTTGGTACCAAGACCACATTATTGGCAATATAAAAATTGGCATAACTGGCCGGCACCGTGTTATCCAGGTATCCATCACCCACAGGACCAGGCACGGGTGCAG
>CAYMDR010000031.1:6450-11349 GCA_964389195.1 uncultured Candidatus Peribacteria bacterium
AAGTTTTCGTGCTCCGGATTATCTTCTAAAATGCATAAAACCGTTTTTTCATCCACAAATCGTGCCAGATCATCGATGTGTCCGGAAGTATCATCACCTTTAATCCCTTCTTTCAACCAAAGCACATTGGTTATACCTAAGTAGTCATAAAGATATTTTTCAATCTGTTCTCGGGAAAGATGAGGATTGCGCGTTGGGCTTAAAAGACAGGACTCAGTGGTAAGTAAGGTTCCTTTACCATTCACATCAATCGAACCACCCTC
Source organism: uncultured Candidatus Peribacteria bacterium (assembly GCA_964389195.1). Lineage (GTDB taxonomy): Bacteria > Patescibacteriota > Gracilibacteria > UBA1369 > UBA1369 > CAYMDR01. The sequence continues at coordinate 6,714 of CAYMDR010000031.1, forward strand.
CAAAACAATACCCGGAATAAGCAAGGGGTAGCCAAATTTTTCAGCAATTTTGGTAGGCACCACATCATCTAATGGACGTTCTTTTTCCCACCGTTGACCCCAAACATTAAAAATCCAGTCCGTTACAGTTATTTTTCCTTGAACATCCTTTACAAAAATAGGGCCAAAATCCCGAATCCAAGAATCATTCGTAGGAATGATATGAAAGATCACATTACTGCTCCAGGCATCAGCAGCCTTAAGGAGAGCCTCAACCTCCACTTGAGAATTTTGACTATTCACCAAAATATTAACCTTTTCATAAAGATGAAGGGCTTTCACCATGGCCATCCACACCGCGGGGATTTTATCAAATTTTCCCGGCCAGGTTTCCTGATTATGCGGCCAGGCAAGCCACGTTCCATCATGAGTTTCCCATTCAGCAGGCATACGGTAGCGCACCGGTATTGTCATAAAAGTTTGCGATAATCATTTAAAAAAGGCCAATCTTTACGCATAGAATCAGTCAAATCAAGATCACACTCAGCAATCAAATTCACCTCAGCATCCGTAGGAGCCATAGCAATAACGCGTCCATAGGGATCGCTTACAAAAGATGTCCCCCAAAAATTAATATTTTCCTCTTTTCCTACACGATTCACTGCTACCACAAAAATATTATTCGCAATCGCATGACTTCTATGCATAATCTGCCATGCTTCATGCTCCGCCTTATTAAGTTCCGGACGCACATGTGAAGGCCACCCAATTGCCGTTGGATAAAATAAAATCTGCGCACCTTGTAGGGCAATTACACGCGCGCCCTCTGGAAACCATTGATCATAACAAACCATTGGACCAACTTTGGCATAAGCAGTTTCAAAAGCCTGAAAGCCCAAATCACCTTTTTCAAAATAGTATGCCTCATCATAACCATTAGCAGGATCGTCAGGAATATGCATTTTACGATACTTGCCAGAAATCTTTCCATCAGCATCAATCACAACCGCCGTATTAAAAAACTTACCCTCCGCTTTCTCAAAAACAGAAACGATCAAAGCAACATGATGAGTTTTCGCGACTTCCGCCAAAGTATTTGTTGTAGGCCCAGGCACCGCTTCCGCCAAATTAAAAAATTTATTATCCTTCACCTGACAAAAATATGGGGACAAAAAAAGCTCCGAAACCGATACAATTTGTGCACCTCTTTGAGCAGCATCCTTAATATTTTTTATAGCATTTTCCAGATTTTGATCAGAACTTTCAGTACATTTCATCTGAATAAGACCGACCGCAACTTTCTTAGCCATTGTTCTATTTTTAAAAAAAATTTAGCAAGAAAAACTTAACAAAAGCTTTAGTGAAATGCAAATAACTAATAACTTTTTATTTTCACTTTGACAAAAAAAAACCTACCGCTAAAATAGGAGCGATTGTTTTTATTTATGTCATTCACCTCTCAAATCTCAGCAATAAAGAAGGGCAAGAAGTCCGACCTCCTAGTGGAGTAAGTTTTCTTGCAACCTCGTATTTGAGAACTTGATCCGCTAGAAAAGCGGATTTTTTTATTTTATAAGCTATTTTTTTACTCAACCATTATGGAGATCAAAGTCGCAAAATTTGGGGGAACATCAATGGGAACGGCACAAGCCATTACCCAAGTAGCAGATATCATGAAGGCCAGCAAAATGCCTGCCGTGGCTGTAGTATCGGCAACTTCCGGTACCACCGATACACTCATTAAACTTGGTCGTACCGCCTTAGCCGGTGAAGCGTGGGAAGAAATACTTGAGCAGGTCATCGCCAAACATCAAACCATTCTTAAAGAATTAGACCTCACTCTAAGCTTGAATGAATATTTTGAAGAGATCACTAATCTTTTAAAAGGCATTCATTTAATTCGTGAACTTTCCCCCAGCACCATGGACCGCCTGATGGGTTTTGGTGAAAGAATAAGCAGCCAAATTTTGGCAGCGTTATTTATAAAACAAGGCAAAAAAGCCCAAGCCGTTGATGCTTATACCATTATTTTTACCGATAATAATTTTAACGAAGGAAACGTTAATTTTGAAAAAACCGACCAGGTGATAAAAGCCACTATCACTCCCCTTTTGGAGCAGGGCATTATTCCGGTGGTTACTGGTTTCGTGGCTCAGGCTGAAAATGGCCACTACATTACACTTGGCCGAGGCGGCAGCGATTATACCGGTGCCATTGTCGCAGCGGCACTCGATGCCAAAGAGCTTGAAATTTGGACCGACGTGGACGGCATCTATCAAGCTGATCCCCGCTTTATTCCAGCTGCTCACTTATTGGAAAAACTTTCTTTTAACGAAGCAAGTGAGCTAGCCTACTTTGGAGCCAAAGTACTTCATCCTAAAACGATTAAACCGGCCATCAATAAAAACATTCCCGTTAAAATCCTTAACACCTTTAACACCGCTGCCAAAGGAACATTAATCACCAATGAAGAAAATGAAGAGCTAAAATCTGTTACCTCCAAAAAAGGTATCAGTGTAATTAATATTTGCTCTTCCGGGATGATCGATGCTCATGGTTTTTTGGCGAAAATTTTTGAAGTTTTCGCGCGCCAACAGGTGGTGGTAGATGTGGTGGCGACCTCCGAAGTAAGTGTTTCTTTAACTGTGGATAAAGGTGAAGAGAAAAAAGTAATGAGCGAACTCAGCAAATTTTCTGCAGTGACAGTACAGGAAGGCTTAGCGATTGTTTGCCTTGTGGGTAACGGTATTCGCACCAATCCAAAAATTCTTGGCCAACTTTTTTCTCAACTTACCGAGCACAACATCTACATGGTTTCTGAAGGTGCATCCAAACGAAACATTACTTTCCTCGTGAACGAAAGTGAAAGCCAAACCGTGGTTACTAAAATCTTTAATACATTCTTTAATCTTTAATTTATGAACAGCAAAAATATTGTTATTGTCGGAGCCACCGGAGCGGTAGGCCAAGAAATGATCGAGTGCCTAAACACGCTAAAATTTCCCGTAAAAACGTTACGTTTGGTAGCCTCAGAAAGATCAGCAGGTAAAAAAGTTGCAACACCTTTTGGAGAAATCACCTTAGAAGTACTTTCCGAAGAAGTGTTTGCGGCAAGCGACATCGCGCTCTTTTCAGCAGGTGGCGACATAAGCAAAGAGTGGCGCGAACGTGTGGTAAAAAATAACTGTTTGATGATCGATAACTCTTCCGCTTTCCGCTATGAAAACGACGTGCCATTAGTTATTCCAGAAATAAATGCCGAAAAAGCCTATGAGCACAAAGGGGTTATCAGTAATCCTAATTGTACTACCGCTATTGCGGCAGTCGCGCTATATCCTTTGCACCAAAACTTCGGCCTAAAAAAAGTTATCGTCAGCACCTATCAAGCAACCTCAGGTGCAGGCGCTAGCGGCATGCAAGAACTCTTGGACCAAACAAAAGATGTCTTAGATGGCAAAGCGGCGCATCCTCAAAAATTTGCGCACCAAATCGCTTTCAACCTTATCCCTCACATCGATAATTTTCAGGAGAATGGTTATACCAAAGAAGAGATGAAAGTTGCCTGGGAAACCCACAAAATTTTTAACGATCCTTCCATTGCCGTTTCCTGTACGGCCGTACGTATTCCAACGCTGCGCGCGCACAGTGAGAGTATTGTTATCGAAACCGAAAAACCGATTACTCCAGAAGCGGCACGGGCTATTTTGCAAAAAAGCCCCGGCGTAGAAGTGGTGGATGATCCTGCGAATAAACGCTACCCAATGCCACTGAATGCTGCCCGTAAATTTAACGTGGAAGTGGGACGCATCCGGCAGAATTTAGTTTTTGGTGATCATGGTTTGGAATTTTTCGTCTGCGGCGATCAGCTCTTAAAAGGCGCCGCCTTAAATGCCGTTCAAATTGCCCAATTATTTCTTAATCGTTAAGCCATGAACATTGCTCTTATTGGTTACGGATCGATGGGACAAGCCGTGCATCGCCTCGCTTTAAAAGCGGGTCATGCGGTACCAGTTATTATCGACCCATCAAATAACATGGCTACCCATCAACAACTTTCATCCGATCTATTAAAAGATATCGATGTTGCCATAGATTTTTCGACACGAACAGAAACCGTGAAAAATATTAAAATTTGTCTTGAAAGTGGCACCAACTTGATTATGGGAACCACCGGTTGGCACGAACAATTGGAGGAAATAAAAAAACTGGTCGCAAGCGGCACCATCGGTTTTTTGCATTCCGCCAACTTTGCTATTGGTGTAAATGTTTATATGAAAATTGTAGAAGCCGCTGCTAAACTAATGGACCGCTTTGATGAATACGATATTTGGGGCCACGAAATTCACCATTTTAATAAGGCCGACTCCCCTTCCGGAACCGCTAAATCATTAGCAAAAATCTTGCTCACCAATATTCATCGCAAAACCAAGGTTGTGGATGAAATTCACTTTTCTTCGGTACGAGGTGGAGCGGTAAATTTTGCTCATACTATTGGCTTCGACTCGGAAGCGGACACTATTACGATTACTCATGCTGCACGCAATCGCGATGGCTACGCCCTTGGTGCCATTAAAGCCGCCGAGTGGCTGCAAAACAAAAAAGGCTACTATGAAATGAACGATTTCCTAAATTTTTAATCATTAATTATTAATTCTTA
>CAYMDR010000032.1:0-11246 GCA_964389195.1 uncultured Candidatus Peribacteria bacterium
GTATTGCCCAGTAGCAGTTGCCAACTCAGATAGTGAACCTAGGGGAAAAGTAACTTTAGATGGTTACGTAGAGGAGTCTCTCGATTTAGTAAGTACAAGCACCCGCAGCGCCAACAGTTCTAGTCAAGTAACAGACACCCTAACTGGCGTAAAATTTGCTTACAAACTCACAGCTCTTACCAGCGAAGCCGCTACCGATCTTACCACCACAGCTTCCGCTGTAACCGTAGGCGATAGTACTGCCCAAACCTCCTGCATGTTAGCCGTTGGAGCTTGGTACTGCCCAGTACCTCTTGCCAATTCCGATGCAGAACCAGCAGCAACCGCTACCGCAAATGGCTATGTCCAAGAAAGCTTGGATCTACCTACCGCCACTACCCGTTTAGCAAACACTACAGCTCAAATTGTTGATACTCTTAGCAACATTAAGTTTAGTTATAAAATTATTGATATTTTAGATGAAATTAATCAAAACCTTGATAGTGCGGAAACAACCGTTGTTACCGGTGACGATAATAGTGTCACTTGCAGTTTAGTTAACACCGCTTGGTATTGCGCCATACCATTAGCACAAACAGGCATAAATATTCAGGTGGATCGCGCTGGCTATATTACCAAAACCGCTAGCTTTGATGCCGACCGAACTTTAGCCACCGATGCCCAACAAACAAAAACTATTTCTGGAATAATTTATAATCATAAAGTAGTCATCAATGATACCTCTGGCACTGATGATCCCCTCACAGTAAGCATTGGAAATGTAAATTGTACCGAAGGATCTAATAGTACATTTTACTGTGCCATTGATATAAATAGTGACGATGCAGTAACAGTAAATGCAATGAAAGCCCGCTCGGATGGAGCACAAACAACCGCCACGGATCGTTCTAGTAATAATGACGCTCAAGCCACCTATAATTTAGATATATATGGTTGGGATAAAAGTCCTGAATCTACACCAGACCCTACCCCCGAACCTTCACCAAGTCCCGAACCTAACCTCAGCCCATCAGCTCCAGAAACAAACACAAGCGCCGAAACATCAGGAACTAATGTAGTAGCAATAGAAGAACCAGCTATTACTGTAAACCCTCTGGATGTACCTGCCGATGGTGTGGTAACAAAAATGACACTCTTAAAACAACCAAATCTAAATGCCGGCATTTTAATTCAAAAAGATACCCGCATTTTAAATCAAAAAAAAGAACCGTTTAGTGGATCAGTAGCAGGACTATCATTTGTACCACAAGATAAGTTAATGAAAGCCTTAGGAAATACTCTTACCTATCGAGCAGCTTTCTACTCTAAATTTAATGATGTTATTCTTTATTTTAATAAAGAAACATTATTAACATTGCCATTGCCACTTACCGCCAATGCCGATAAAGCAAAAATTTACTACTACAACTTCTTTAACAAGGAGTACACCATGTTGCGAGAAGGAGGAGTCGTATCAGCTGATAAAAAAACCATCAGCAGTAAAAGTAACTTCTTTACCTTATTCCTCATCGTAGAGGAAAACCCCGCACCAAAAGAAACTCCTTTAATTCCAACCGTAACACCAGCTTTAATTCAAGCCACCAGCACACCAAACACTTCCACCCTAACCAATACATCTTTTTCTATCACAGAAAATCTTAATAATCGCACTACCGGAGTGACACCAGTATACGTACCACCCAAAACAACTGGAGAACAACTAAAACCAGCAGCTGACATCAAAAAAACACAACAACAAAACACTTCACCAACCGCCGGAGTCACCCCAGTTACCACAACCACTCCCGTTAACACCAACACCGGAACTCCTGCAACTGCAACCACTCCTGTTACCACCGGAACCCCTGCAACCACAACAACACCGGCAACAGCTACCACTACTTCCACAGCCACTCCCGCCACCACAGTTTCTAACGCTACACCCAAACCTTCCGCCGAACCGGAAGCTATAACAGCAACGGCAAAAAGTTCTCAGACCACAGAAACAGTTGCAACACCAACACAGGAGGTAAGTGCCATCATTCAACCAACAAGCGTTATCCCAAGTATCGCTAAAAATATTGAAAATGTTGCCAGCGATACAAGTAATACAACAACGATCGACACAAACAATGAAGACGAAGTTGTAACTATAACTACCGTTACCCGAGGAGAGATGATAAAATTCCTTACGGTCACTTTCGGCTACGAAATTGATCAAGATGCGACACCGTCATTCCGAGACATTAAAAAGAATAGCACCTATGCTCCTTATGTGGCGGCAGCAGAAAAAGCCGGTTTAATTAAAGGTTATAACGACCGTACTTTCCGTGCCAATAACAGGGTCAATAGGGCTGAAGCTTTAAAACTTTTAATCGCCTTCTCTAAAGCAATTTATACAGACGCACCTCCATCTCCTTATGCAGATATTGAAGCATCCGCCTGGTACGCACCTTACGTAAACTTCGCCTATGCTCACGGCATGATCTCTGCCGAAGCTTCTGATCTCTTTGGTCCAAATGAAGGTATCACCACCACAGAGCTTGGCATCATGACAACAAAAGTTTTGGAATTCTAAAAAGTATTTACATGCCAATAAAAATCTCCACTGGATCGCTCAGAAAAATAGCTATTATTCTCTTTGGACTTGTTACCATCAACTTTGTAGTTATGCTTCCAACCAAAGCGGCAGGAACCGTTGAATGGTCAACATCTGGGCAAAGAGTTACAACCGGCGTAAGTGCCAACACAGATCAAACCGGCCAACAATTAGTGCGAACTTCTGAAGGTGACTACATTATCGTTTAGATAGATAGCAGAAATACTGGCGACTATACCGGCACAGCCGAAGAAGGAACTTTGGATACCGATATTTATGCTCAGAAAATTGACGATGAAGGAACCATTCAATGGGCCGCCAATGGCGAAGCTTTAGAAACCTCAACCCGTGGATCTTTAATAAGTAATTCCAACCTAACCATCATTGCCGATAATGCCGGGGGCGCATTCGTAGCATGGATTAATGACAATAATCAAACCGCTCAAACCCGCCTTCACGTTCTTCATTTAGAAAGCGATGGCGATATTGATTGGACCAGCGATGTTGATAATGCAACTGCCACAAACACAAGCATAAGCATGTTTGCCGATGCTACTACCGGCGTATTTATAGCATGGCCAAATCTTACCCCTACCTCCGATATTTTTGTAACGCATCTTAATAATTTAGGAAATATTGCTTCCAATTGGACTCCTGGTGCAAGCGTAAATATCAACTCCTCAGTTACACATAACGAGTACGATCCTCAATTAGTAACCGATGGAGCCGGTGGAGTCATCGTAAGCTACCAGTATGTTTCCAATACCAATCAATACGAACTCTACTATAAAAAAGTAAGCGCCACCGGTACAGTAGGAAGTGCTATTACCATTGCAGCCTCTGCCTTAAACGAAGCAACACCTAAAAGTATTACCGATGGCAACGGAGGCATCATTACCGTTTTTCAAGTAAGCGATCCACTTGATGCCACCAGTAAAAATATTTACGCCCAAAGAATAAATAGCGCTGATACGGCTATATGGGGAGCTAATGGCACGGCTATTTGTAACGCCACCGGCAACCAAACCAACCCTGTACTTACCACTGACAACAGCACCCCAAGTACCGGTGCTATTTTCGCATGGGAAGATAATCGAAGCGGCACAATGGAAATCTACACTCAAAAAATTAATACCGCCGGCACAGTACAATGGGCTGCCAACGGTTTAGCCGTTTCTGACACCTCAGATGGCATAGAACAAAATAGCCCGGCCATCGTTAGCAATAATGGTTCTGGAGCCTTACTAACTTTTATTTCCAATCCCAATGACGATGTTGATACACGCATTTATGCTCAACATCTTGCCAGTTCAGGCAGTGCTCATTGGACAGCAGGAGGAGTGCTTGTTGATGACATCCAGGCGCCAACCGAAAGAACCGATACCGCCCATGTTCTTATTTCCGACGGTAACGCAGGTGCTATCATCGCCTTTAGCGGCATCGACAACGCCACCCCTGAAAATGGCTACAAACTTTTCGCGCAACACATCACCGACTCTTTTGGAGCTATCTGTTCGGAAATCGGTTCCGCAAGCTTTTGCGGTCGCCAAGTTATTACTTCTGCCATCTTAAGTTTTTATGATATTCCTGACTCTTTCAGTTTTGATGCCACCACTGTTTCCGGCCAAGCACAAGCAGTTTTTAGCAATGCTGAGCCTGTAAACCCTACCGGAGCCGAAGATCTTGAAGATCTACTCGTAGTACAAGACACTCGTGAATCAGGTGGATTCCAAGTACAGTTAAGTGCTGAAGGTGATTTCTCGGACGGCGTAAATACTATCCCTATTGAAAACCTTTACGTTGTAACCAACACCAGTGCAAATCTTGCCAACACTATAAGTGCAGGAGGCGTAACCTATGAAAATACCATTAGCGATATTAACGTCCAAACCATCAATACACCTATTGATGCGGGCGACAATAATGCTGATATTAACAACGCTACAACCTTCACCTCACTTATTCCTGAATCTCAATTTGCTTCAAACGGCGCTATTGTTTTAATGGATGGCACACTTTCATCAAGCCTGGGACGCAATGGTAAAATGTATCAATTTTTAAATTTTTATCTGAACATCCCGGCCTTTCAACCATCCGGTGACTACGCCGCGATTTTAACGTACACTCTCTTCGACGATACCACTCCATAAATATGAAAACAAAAAAACACACCACAAAAAATATTTCCATACTATTAGCTCTATCAAGCTTACTTTTAGTAAGCGCTATTATTGTAAATAAAATACCAAGGCAAGATGCTCCATCTGACATCCTCGTCAAAGACCAGGAGGAGGCATGTGTTCTGAACCCAGTCGGGGTAGGGGCCCCGTTCCTGGGTGAAGGGCACATACTTCCTCCTGATCTTTGCGATGCAAAGAGTCAGTTGAGCAAGCTTGCACTCCCTTTTATTCAAAATATTGGGCAAACCAGCAACGATATCGCCTATTATAGTCAGATCCAAAATGGCACCGTTTTTATAGATACTAGTGGAGGTTTCATCTATAAATTTTTAGGAGAAAACAGTAAAAATATCGCCTTCAAAGAAAGTTTTACCACCAACACTACCCAGAAACTTAACCCTCAGGGTAAAGATCAAACCACCACCAGTGTAAACTATTTAAAAGGTAACGATCCAAATAAATGGCAGACCAACGTACCAAACTATACAACTATTGATCTTGGATCCATCGCTCAAAATATCGATCTCAGCGTAAAAGCTTATAGCAAAAATTTTGAAAAAATCTTTACCATCCAACCTCAAGGAAATCCAAAAGATTTAGCAATCGCGCTGGAAAATATTAAAAAATTACAGGTGAACAAAAACGGTGAATTAGAAATACACACCGCCAATGGCTTGGCTACCATGAGCAAACCTATCGCCTACCAAGAAAACAAGAACGGCAAAAAAAACGTGGAAGTAGCCTACCAAATTATTGATTCAAACCATTATAATTTTAAAGTTGGCAGCTACGACCAAACTCAACCTTTAATTATCGACCCTTTAATAGGATCAACCTACTTTGGAGGAACCGGCTATGATTATGTAACAGGATTAACCGTAGGGGCATCGCCATATGATGTTTATGTTGTTGGCCATACCGCCTCCAGCAACCTTCCGACTGAAAACGACTTTGGCACCAGTTATGATACCGCCCTAGCCACCAGCAGTCCTTCTGCCTACACCCAAGATGTCTTTGTTGCCAGATTCAGCGCTGACCTCACCAATTTAAAAGCGGCAACCTACCTGGGAGGCGGAGCCTTTCAAACCGGTATAGATAGTGCCACCGACATTATATATTATGCAGGGGGAAGCGGTATCAATGAAGGTGTCTATATTAGTGGGCAGACAGATTCATCCACCTGGCCGACAACTAATGTGTATGGCACCAGCTATGACACCAGCTTCAGTTCATACAACGGTTTTATTACACAACTCTCACCAGATTTAACCACTATCTACGCCTCCACTTTTTCCGCAGCGGGAGGAGGATACATGGCCATAAATGCCAACGGCCTTTATAACACATCATATAACAGCTCTTCTGGCGGCGGCTATGATACTTCCACCAATGGCTCAAATGATGGAGCTATTACTCGCTTCAATCCAAATTTAACCTCAGCTCTTAATGCTACCTACTTTGGGGGAACCGGCTACGATCTTACCACTGGCATCGCCCTTGATAGTTCCGGGAATGTTGCTATAACTGGATGGACAGGCTCAACCAATTTACCAACAACCGTTGGAGCCAGTACCAACCAATTTACTGATGGCTTCATCGCTAAATTCAACTCCACCCTCAGCAGTTTATCCGCCAGTAGATATTTAGGTGGAAATGGCGGAGATCAACCTAAAGACATCGCAACAGATACAAGCGGAAATATTTATGTCACAGGGGGTACAAGCTCAACCGATTTTCCAGCCACCAATACCTACGGCACCAGTTATGACACCACTGGCGATACCAGCAGTTCCGACGATAGTTTTGTCACTAAACTGGATACTAGTCTAAACATTTTGGCTTCAACCTATTTAGGAGGTAACGGCGATGACGATGTGAGCAAAATAGCCTTGGATTCCAATGGCAAAGTCTACGTCTTTGGCTCTGTCGGTGGGTTAAATGGCGTAGGCCAAAATATAACTCCAACTTTCCCTTCCATCGCTTGGGGCTACAGCCCTACCTTAACTCTAGGCGCAGGCATATACCCTGATATTTTTATTGCAAGGTTTAACAGTAGCTTAACCTCTTTAGAATCAGGAACCTTTTTAGGAGGAGCCGGCTCAGACACCATCTATTTTGGTTCAGGCATGGCGATCATTCCCGATAGCGATGAAGACATCGTTATTACTGGCGAAACAACCTCCAGTTTTCCAACAGTAGGAGGAGCCTATGACACGAGTGTTAATGGCAGCTACGACCTTTTTATAAGCAGAATATCCAACAATCTAGCAGCAACTCCATCAGCCGCTGTCATATCTGCAAGTGCGGGCGATACACAGGTAAGTCTCACTTGGACAGCCCCAGCAGGCGGAGCCACCAGTTACATCGTTCAATATGGAACCGTCGCCAGCGGCGCTTTTGCCAGCACCTGCATCACATCGGAATGTACAGATGCTACCACCGGAGCAACTATCACAGGATTAACGAATGGTACCAATTATCAATTCCGTATCTACGCCGTAAACCCTTTTCTTACCGGGGCAGCATCCAATACCGCTACCGCCACACCATCTTTTGCTTCTGCCGGCATTGTAACCGACTTAACTGCCGATGCTGGAGATGCCGAAGTTATACTAGATTGGTCAAGTACCAATAATGCTGTCAGTTACAATATTTATCGAGCTCTAAACAGTAACGGGCCATATGCATCTATCAGCACCGATGTAGTAGCAACCACTTATACCGATACCACCGTAACCAATGGCGTTACCTATTATTATGTAGTAACTGCCAAAAATATTGGTAACACTGAAAGCGGTTACTCCAACGAAGTAAATGCCACACCTGGCCCAATACCGGAAGCTGTTATCGACCTAGCAGGAACAGGCGGCGATGCCCAAGTAAACCTCACCTGGACCGAACCGGATGACAATGGAGCCGCCATCACCGATTACCAAATTCATTATAGCAATGATGGCTTTAGCAGTGATGATCAAATCTTTGCAGATGGTACAAGCACCAACACTTTTGCCACCATCACTGGACTTACCAACTTAGTAGAATACTCCTTCCACATCTATGCCCTTAATATCAACGGCATATCCACAGAATCCAACACCATTCTAGCCACACCTACCAGCTGCGGTACTTTAGCGAGTAACGTAGAAACAGAAGGGCCACCAATGGTAACAACCAGTGAAAGCTGTCTCACTCTCACCGTAGACGCTGGCGACATCAGTCTAGAAAATATTCCTGAATCTTTTAATTTTCCTCGCAAATTTTTCTCCTATCAACAACAGGATAGTTTTAGCAACGACGATAGTACAACTGTTGATACCGTAGACGTAAGCACAGGCTCCGAAGACATTGTCACCGTACAAGATCTCCGCAACAGCGGTGGTTTTGACCTCACTATAACCTCAAGTATCCTTTCCAGTGGTAACAATGAAGTCGATCTCAATAATCTTTATATTGTCACCTCTTACCCCGACAACAACGATCTTTCAGCTCTAGATCCTGATCTTGATGGAACGCAAGCAGGAGGAATTGAATACGCAGCCGGCTCAACCGGAACACAAAATATCGCCGCCGGTATTTTTAGTGCCAACAATTTAAATCTTGCCGCAACATACACTACTGATGGCGACAGTTTTGATGCCAACAGTGATGCCACCCCAGACACCATCACCCTCATGAGCTCAGGTAGCGCACATCTAACACGCGTCAGCCAAGCTTTGAATTTCTATCTCAGCCTTCCCGCTTCGCAACCGGCCGGTAACTACTCCGTCCTCTTTACGCTAGATCTCATCCCGTCATAAAAAGCTGTCATAAAGAGTGCCCACCATCAGCTACCCGTAATGCTTGAGCAGTACTTGTTTTTGTCGTGATAAAAAGACCAATCAGCACAATAATAAATCCAACAAACTGATACACATTAGGAATTTCTCGTAAAAAAGTTGCGGCATAGATAAGGCTAAAAGCCGGTGCTGTCATATTAATCATCGTTGCTTTACTCACATCTAAAACTTTAAGCCCCTCATACCAAAACATTTTTGATATAAATAAAATAAAAAAACCATTCACCACCAAAGGTATCCACTCACTCATCAACGAACCATAAGCAGCCACAGTCCCCTGCTCAAATAATAAACTTATTATCAGCAATACCATTCCACCAAAAATGTTACGAATAAATAAAATAATCGCAGGAGGAGCGGTTTTTAAAATACGTTTAGCGTAAATATTTCCAAGTGGATAAAACGTAGCACCCAACATAATAAAAAGATCACCCTTATTAAAATGGAACGACCCATTATATAAAACCGCAAAAGCACCCACTGCAATAACCCCAGCCCCTAAAGTTTTTTGCACCGTAATCTTTTCTCCAAAAAATAATCCACACAAAATAAAAGCCGCCAACATTTCCGTTTGCATCAAAAGCGCCGTATTAATCCCAGAGGTCATACTCGCGCCGATATAAATAAAAATAGATGGTAAAACCACCACCAACATCGAAACCAAAAGTGAATACAAAAAAATACGCTTATTCCATACTCGCACCAACTGTCCACGCCATAGCAACACGCCAAAAAGACCCACGCCAGCAAACAACGTACTTGCCGCCGCAAACATCACAGGCGGAACCATTCGTGTGGTAAAACTCAAAACAATAGGCTGCAAAGAGCCAAAAAGCACATGAATAAACACAAACGCTTCAGCAGTTTTTTCGGCCGTATTAAAAATTTTCCTCATACAAAACAAATAAGCCCCACCACTCTAACCCAAACCCGCCCCCAGGTCACGCCCTCCCCTAAGTGCTTCGCTTACCCAAAGGTGTGAGGCACATGGGCTGAGTCCAATCGGGGTAGGGATCCCGTTCTTGGATGAAGAACATGTGCCTCACACCTTTGTGGTTTATACAGGCACAAAAAAACTCCACCGTGCCGTCGAACCTCAGGATACTAAACCCCCAGTACCCAGTGTGGGTGTCCTCATCTCCCGACCACGGCCGGGAAAAATTTTGGACTCCCTTAATTTATATGAAGAGAGAGTATATGAGGTTCGTCTCGTACACTATAGAGTTGAGCTGACTCTACCAAATTCCAAACAGAATAACAAGGGCTTTTTGGCTTAACCTAGGCATAACTAGCTATTGTAGCATTAGAAAAATTTACCCACTAAGGCTAGTGTCCGCTTCGCTCGCGCCTAAGTACCTAAAAACACAATCGACTTAATCAAAACAAATAATTTACCCATAAAATAACCAATCACAGAGAATCCAAAACTATTGGAGAGTACAAAATAGTCAAAAAGCAAAAAAAGCGCAAAATACATCGTCCCCTTTTGTAAAAATTGCTGATATTTAAACTCATAGCGATGAGGAATAATAAGCCCAATAAATTTTGACCCGTCCAAAGGCGGAAAAGGAATCATATTAAACACAAACAGATAAATACTCACATCCAAAACTATATTGAAAAAATTACCGATACCAGTATGCACAAAACCTGGAATATATTTTAAAGGAACAGCCAAAATAAAAGCCAATACCAGATTGGACAAAGGTCCAGCTAAAGCCGTTAAAGCCTCATCACGCTTGGGATTTTTAAAATAGTGAGGATTCACCGGTACCGGTTTCCCCCAGCCAATATGAATCATAAACATCATAAAAAGACCCATAATATCAATATGAGCCAAGGGGTTTAAGGTTATTCTGCCAGCCAATTTAGCGGTAGGATCACCAAAATAATAAGCCGTAATAGCATGAGAAAATTCATGAATGGTAATCACCATAAAAAGTGCAGCCAGATACCATACCGTTTCTAAAAAAGAAGCTCCGCCCATAATTACCTTGAAAAAAAGATAAACCGTGGTAAACTGCCTAAGCATTGAGCCAAAAAATCGTAAACTTTGGCTTAAGGCAGTGCAATTATAACATCTGGCTTAGTAAAAAGCGAGCTTATACAAAGCCAAGCTAAAAATCGACTCCTAACAAGTACTATATGTCAAAAGTTTGCCAACTTAGCGGAAAAAGACCTCAGGTCGGAAATAATGTCAGTCACTCTGAACGAAAAACTAGACGTCGTTTTCTACCTAATGTTTCTACAAAAAGGATTGTAGACCCAGTAAGTGGAGAAACCATCCGCGTAAAACTCAGCACCCGCGCTGCCCGAACTCTGGTTAAAAACCCAAGCAAGTTCAAAAACGAGCTCAAAAAATTAGTAGCAAAAAAAAGATCATAAAAGAGGATCAGTACAAGAAAGTTTTGCTAAATCACAAATTTGCCCTACAATAAATCCCGCCACAAGCGGGATTTTCAAATCCCCACACAAAAGTTTCTATCGTTGATATAGTATAGAAGTAGAAACCGAACGCACGGCGTGAGGGTGTAGGCAGTCCTGAGGTTTGGGTCTCGTGGGCCCCAAACCTCAGGACTGCCGGAGCTCTACAATCAGGAGAGGTCGCATAGTGGCCTAGTGCACACGCTTGGAAAGCGTGCATACCGCAAG
>CAYMDR010000033.1:0-7384 GCA_964389195.1 uncultured Candidatus Peribacteria bacterium
GAATGAAGGATGCCTAAAACTTGATAACAATGTTCTTTGTCCTCCACCAGAATACGCAACCAAATCGTATTATCAAAATCGTCCAAACGTCTTTCTTGGTAGATAATTTTTTTATAGATGCTATAAAGATTTTTTTTACGAGCGTACACCGTAGCAATAATGGCATGCTTCTTAAACTCCTCCTCCACCATTGTAATCGTTTGCTCCGTAAGATGATCTTTCTTCTCTTTACTGCGCTTCATGCGATCCTCCAAATTTGCCCATTCGTCGGGAAATAAATAACGAAAACAAAGCTCTTCCAGTTCGGCTTTTACCTCTTCAATCCCAAGCAGATTGGCGCTTGGTACAAAAATTTCTAAAGTTTCCCGGGCAATGCGAACACGTTTTTCCTCTTTGGTGACAAAATGGAGCGTCCTCATATTATGAAGTCGATCCGCCAGTTTAATTAAAATAATGCGAGGGTCTTGAGCCGTATGGATAAAAAGTTTTTTTAATGATTCAATCTGTCTTTGCGCCATATCGTGCTGGTAGTGCACTTTGGATAATTTAGTAACACCATCCACTAAAAAGGCCACGCTTTTGCCAAAAACCTTTTCAATATCTTCAAGCGTACGGCTGGTATCCTCGGGCACATCATGCAGAAAAGCCGCAATCAAGGTGTCTTCGTCGGCATGAAGAGAAACCAGAATGCGCGCTGCCTCTACAGGATGAGTAATATAAGGTGTGCCATCATTACGCGCTTGGCCATTGTGAGCTTCCGCCGCAAAATAAAAAGCCTTCTGTACATTTTCGGCATTTACACTTGGTAAATAACGCTTAATATCACGAATAAGCGTATCGATATGAATGTTATAATCCTGCTCCAGTTGTCGCAGGAGAATGGTAAGAGGGTTCATAGTGGTCAACTCACGGATTAAACTCTTGCCCTGGTCATCAAAGTGTGTCATAAGGTGCAGGAATAGTCAAATTTCTAAGCCATGAAAAAACAAAAAGTTCTTGTCGGTATGTCCGGGGGGGTCGATTCATCGGTTACGGCTTGCCTCCTCAAGGAACAAGGTTATGAGGTGATCGGCATTCACTTGAAATTCTGGGTCGATCCCACCGTTTTTAGCGAAGAGGAAAATCAAAAATTCCCCCAAAATAAATGTTGCACCTTAGAGGGGCTGGCAAGAACACGCCAAATTGCGGCGCGACTGGGCATCCCTTTTTATGTCTTAAATTTTGAAGAGATTTTTAAAGAGCAGGTCGTGGATTTTTTTATCCAAGGCTACGCTCAAGGTATAACCCCCAACCCTTGTATTGAATGTAACCGCACCGTAAAATTCGGTCTCTTTTTACAAAAGATGGAGGAGCTGGGTGCAGATTTCATCGCCACCGGCCACTACGCGCGCATCAAAAAAATCGAAACCGGCGCCACCGCAACCACCCGCACCAAAGCTGACGCTAGCGCCGATCCGAAGTTCCACTACGAACTCCACACCGCCAAAGATACAGCCAAAGATCAAAGTTATTTCCTCTATACGCTGACACAAGAAAAATTAAAACACATTCTTTTTCCGATTGGCGATTACACCAAAACCGAAGTGCGCCAACTCGCCGAAAAATTTGGCATCAAAGAGGTAAATCAGCAAAAGGAAAGCCAAAATCTATGCTTCTTTCCCGAAAGCAAACACGGCCCTTTTTTGCAGCGCTACCTTAAAAAACACGCCTTTGAACACGGCCCAATTCTCACTACAGCAGGTCAGCAGGTGGGTACGCACCAGGGTTTACCCAATTACACCATCGGTCAACGCAAAGGCCTGGGCATCGGCGGCATCAAAGGTATGGAAAACGAAGAAGGTAACCCTTGGTACGTCATCCGCATCGACCGCGCTCGCAATGCTCTCATCGTCGGCCGCGACACCGAACTTTTTAGCAGTACTTTCAAGGCACATACACTGAATTTTATTGATGAAGAGCATATGCGCAAAAATTTTACCGAACCCAAAAAACTCCAAGCCAAAATACGCTATCGCTTTCCCGCGCAGGACGCAGAGGTAAGCTTGCAGATTGATTCTGCGAACCCCGATCAATCTTCCGCTCTCATCAAATTTTCTCGCCCCCAGCGCGCCATCACCCCCGGCCAGTCCGTTGTTTTTTATGACGGCGACAAAGTTTTGGGTGGTGGGATTATTGAGTAGTGTTAAGACGTTTTATAAATAGCTTTTTACCTGAAAAATGTTAGAATTACTTTTGACGTTATCCACTTTAAATGCCTGAAAAATCACCAAAATCGATATCCATGGATGGGCAGCATGAACCCGCCAAGGAACAGGCTAAAGTGACTCCTCGTACTCGTAATATTGCCATTGGTACCGCTCAGCCGGTACAGCCCCTTGCCGCAGACCAAGCTCACTATGAGTTGCATATTCACGCTGCGCATACTCCCGGCCAAACAGTATCTAAGGTTTCTGCTGCTGTACAAGCGCCAAAGCAATCTCAGCCCTCCGCTCCACCGCCTAAGCAACGCTCCGGCAGTCGGCTGAGTATTAAAATCTGGAATACCTTAGAATGGTTTGCTACTTCTGCCCTTATTTTTTTGGTCATTTTTTTTATACTGAATTTTTCGGCGTACTCCGAACTTTTTATGTCTAAACTCAATCAGTTACGTGGCCAAAATCAGCAAAATCCTCTTGTTAAAAATCTTTTCACCTCCACCGAAGATACGCCGCAAAAACTTTTACCCGTACTACAAAATACCAATAATAGTAAAACTCAAATCCCGGGATTCGAACTTGCCATAGCCCCACCTGACGACCGCATTATTGTCCCTCGTATTAATCAAAATGTACCCATTGTCAAAGTAAGTACCGAAAATTTATTAAAAAAAGATTGGGGGGCTCTGGAAAAAGATATTCAAGGTGCTTTACAAGATGGCGTAGTCCATTACCCGGGCACTGCGCAACCGGGGGAAGAAGGCAACGTAGTTATTACCGGACATAGTTCTTATTGGCCTTTAGATCCTGGAAAATTTAAAGATGTTTTTGCATCGCTTCATCAAGTTCGTGTTGGCGATACCGTTCTTGTTTACCACAACCAAAAGCCTTACACCTATGAGGTCTACGACAAAAAAGAGGTCAATCCTGACCAAGTTGAAGTGCTAGCTGGAGGTGGAGAAAACCGCCTGACCCTTATTACCTGTACCCCTGTTGGTACAAATTTACGGCGACTCATCGTTTTAGCTAAGCCGGTATAAAGCGGGACGGGCTGGCAGCGGGCGTGGAGCTCAATAGTCCGTGCGTCGCGCTAAGTTGCGGCCAACCTTTTAAGCAGATCCTCTTCCGCGGCCTTTTCTTCAATTTCCGCTTGAGCTTCGGCCGTGCTTAAAGCGTTACGTTTCTCTTTGGATTCAAACTCTTTCCATTCCAAAAGGTGTTTATCGTTTAACTTATTTAACTCCTTTGAGTATTCTTGATCCAGTTGCGTTAATTGTTGTTTCTCATTCAGCAAAATCGTTCGGAACTTACCGATCTGTTCCTCGGTCATGATTGGCAAAATCTGGAACCAATAATCACGTTCCTCCTCATTCATCGATTCCGTCTCTTTAATAAGTTGCATCAGATCGGGAAACTTTTCTTTCACCAAAGGCGGAACACTATATTTATCTTCAGGTTTAAGAGGGTTTTGCCCCTGCATCATAGCCGCATCGTCCAAATTGATACTCCCCGGTTTTATAACAGGAGCCTTAGGAATAGAAGGTAAAGCTGGTAAAGTAGGAAGAGTTACTTGTTGCGCACTGGTTTGTGGCGGATTTACAGGCGGATTCACTGGTTGAGCTGCCGTTGGATTTGCCATGGCCGGTGCCGCTGGTATTGCCACAGTCGGTGTTCCTACAACCGGTGCTCCCGCCGTTTGTGTAGAGCCAGTAGTAGGGATGCCGGAAGTAGGTGGAGTTATTTGTCCTCCAGCTCCGCCGCTACTTGTGATGATGATATCGTCAGTCATAAGTCGTAATTTATCCTCCCATTATAGCAAAAAATGCTCTTTTTAGCAATTATCCTATAGCTACACCCCCTGAAGTTGGAGGAGCCACAGCTTCATCGGGTAGATGAATAAGCCCATGAAAAGTAGTATTTTTGAAAAAGTCAGAGTCTTCTACAGCCATTATTACAGCCTGACCGCCTTCTGGTGGAACCGTCTTCATTTGGATTACCGGCTTTATAGCTGTAACCACAGCCGTGAGATAGACCTGCTCTTTACCATCTTTGGTACGGCTAAAAAAAAGCACATCGCCCGGAACAACCCTAGCTTTATTAGCCTCCCAGCCTTTCTGTAAAACCAACTGCGAATTTTGAAAAGCTTGCAGTAAGGCATCGGCGCTATCCGGCGTTGCTCCTCCTTCCGTTATTTTTAACCCCAAGGTACTAAGGACACAAGCGGCCGATTGATCGGCCTCATATTTGGTCTCTACATCTGGATCTTTTTGATCAGGTTTACGTGTAGCAAAAGCACGTTTAGCTTCTGCTAACTTATCTTTGTCAAAACGGTTGGTAGCCATGCCCATAGCCTTCTCTATAACCCCACCAAGCCCCTTAACAGCCGTTGCTAAACCCATGCCGCCTTGCGCTATTTCCATCATTAAGTCACCAAAATTCATCCCACGTACCTTATTGGCATAATCGGCCATTGATCCATCCGATTTTTGGGCAGGTACAGATGGTGGAGCATCTGCAGCTTTAGCACCTGCAGTATCTGGCTGCGCCGTAGCAGCTTCTGCTAAAGGCGGTTGGCCTTTTTCTGAACGTTGTTGAGCAATAGTCGCTGCACGATCATCAATTTGTCTTAGTAAAATAGTAAAACGCTGAGCCCAAAGATCTTCTGCAGGAACCATCGTAAGATATGTTTCTATATCGCTGCGAACCTGGTGCGTTCCACTAATAAGTTGTAATATGCGCGGATGGGCTTCAGTCCAAATTTTCTCATCAATGCCATGCACCGCTATTTGTTTTGCCAATTCCGCTCCAAATAAAGTGTCCAAAAGCTGTCCGCGGCGCTGTTCGGGCGTAAGCCGTTCTGATTGCTGCTCTAGGGTTGGACGAGCCAAGTCGTAAGCCATAGTTTAAATAATATAAATATCGCCACCAATGCTTTCTAAGCGTTCTTTAGTGAGACGAATTTTATGTACTAAATACTCAATTTGATACGAATCACGGTGTCCTGACTGCCATAATTGGTAAATTTCCCGCACGGTTGAAAGTAAGTTCATAGCATCAAAATCGGCTTTGCCTTGCGCGGGAGCTTCAAGTTGCTCATAAACAGAAGCATTCAGGAGCGAGCTTGGTTGATAAAGTTTAATAGTGCCATTAGCAATTTTCTCAACAATTGAAGCCAAAAAAACGCCATCTGCCGGATCCATACTGCCGCCATGTTTTAAAGGTTGATTCAGGCGCTCCTGCATC
Organism: uncultured Candidatus Peribacteria bacterium; assembly: GCA_964389195.1. GTDB lineage: Bacteria > Patescibacteriota > Gracilibacteria > UBA1369 > UBA1369 > CAYMDR01. The sequence continues at coordinate 5,439 of CAYMDR010000033.1, forward strand.
TCATCTGAAATGCCATTACTGGATGAAGTGTCGTCCATAAAGTTTTGTTTAAAATCTTTACATTCTAGCATAAAAAGGCCAAAAACAAAAGAGGCAGGGCTGCTATTGAAAGTAATAGCAATCTCATTTACATTATCCCTGATGAATAAAAACGACGCTAAAATACGCATCGAAAAACTAAAAGCTAAAATTAAAGAGCTCAATTACCAGTATTTTGTGCTCGATAGATCAGAAGTAGAGGAAGCGGTAAGAGATTCATTAAAACAGGAATTAAAAGTTTTAGAAGAGCAATTTCCTGAACTCATCACCTCGGACTCTCCTACACAAAGGGTAGGAAGTGTTCTTTCTGGACGCTTTGAGAAAATAACTCATCTTACCCCCAAAAAAAGCCTTCAAGACGCTTTTTCAGAAGAGGATGTACGTGAATGGTTTGATCGTCTTGTTAAAGTGGTACCGGAGGCGAAAATCCATTTTGTGACCGAGCTTAAAATTGATGGTCTCAACATCACGCTCCATTACAAAAATGGCATCTATCAAAAAGCTATAACCCGCGGCAACGGCCTAGAAGGGGAGGATATAACTCACACCATTCGTACCATCGAAAGTATTCCCATGGTTTTGAATGAACCAATAGATTTAGAAGTTTCCGGCGAAGTCTATATTTCTAAAGCCGATTTCCAGAAAATCAACGAGGAACAAAAACGCAAAGGCGAAGAAGTTTTTGCAAATGCCCGCAATTCCGCTGCCGGTTCGGTTCGCCAACTGGATCCTAAAGTCGCAGCCTCCCGCAATTTATCAGCCTTTTTTTATGAAATTGGCCAGAATAATTTTGCCGTCGCACCTCGAACGCAGCATGATGTTTTAGAAAAACTCCAGGAATTAGGGCTAATAGTAAATAAAGAGTACCGCAACTATGGCAACATTAATGATGTTTTAGCTTTTCTTAAAAGTTGGCACACCAAACGCGATCAACTCCCGTATGAGATCGATGGCATTGTCATAAAAGTTGATGATAAAGCTCAGCAAAATATTTTAGGCTTTACCTCTAAGGCGCCGCGTTACGCCATCGCTTACAAATTCCCCGCCGAACAAACCACCACGCAAATTCTTGATATCCACGTCCAGGTTGGACGCACCGGGGCGCTTACCCCTGTGGCCATTTTACGGCCAGTCAAGGTTGCCGGTTCCACCGTTTCTCGCGCCACCCTCCACAATGAAGACGAGATGCGCCGCAAAGATATTCGTATAGGCGATACGGTTATTATCCAAAAAGCCGGTGATATTATTCCCGAAGTGGTTCAAGTGTTAAAAGATTTACGAACCGGCCAAGAAAAAGCCTTTTTCTTCCCCAAAGATTGCCCCGTCTGCGGTGCCATGGTCATGCGGAAAGAGGGGGAATCCGCGTATCGTTGCACTAATGCTGACTGTTTTGCTCAGGATCGCGAAAAATTTATCCATTTTGTTGCGGCTTTTACCATTGATGGCCTTGGCGAAAAAATCATTGATCAACTCTTAGAAAATCAATTAGTGGAAGACCCCGCTGACATTTTTACTATTACCAAAGATGAGTTTTTAAGCCTCCCTTTATTTAAAGATAAAAGAGCCGAAAATGTTTTAAACGCGATTGAAAAAGCCAAAAATATCACCTTGGAAAAACTACTTTTTGCCCTTGGCATTCGTCATATTGGTGAAGAGACGGCCATTGAATTGGCACGTTACATCTTAGCCGAGAAACATAATGATCCTCTGACCTTTAGCGAAATTATTCAAATTGGTACCGCTTTTAGCTCCGATCGTTTACGAGAAATTGAAGGGTTTGGGCAAATTCTAGCGGAAGAGGTAAGTAACTGGTTCCATCAAAGCAAAAATCAGGAATTTTTAAGTAAGTTACAGGAGGTAGGTGTGCAAATCATTACCGCCATCAATCATAAAGAACAAAAACTGCT
>CAYMDR010000033.1:7394-11233 GCA_964389195.1 uncultured Candidatus Peribacteria bacterium
GGAACCCTGGTAAGCATGTCTCGCGATCAAGCCAAAGAAAAAATCCGCGAACTCGGCGGAAAAATCCAAGGTTCCGTTAGCAAAACCACCACCCACGTCATCTGCGGCGAAAACCCCGGAACCAAAGAAGCCGAAGCCAAAAAACTGGGTATACCGCTTTTTAATGAAGAAGCATTTTTAAAGATGCTTTAGCTTTCACGCCAATTCACCCTCGAAAATTTCCAAGGCGCTATTGGTGAGTTGCGCTTCAGCTTGCTGCATTTCCGCAGATAGCGTTTTTACTTCTCCTATAATTTTCACCGGTACTTTAAAAATGGCATCAAAAGCTGCTTCAACTTCTGTGCGATAAGCTACTTCCATCAATTTTTCCACATGAAACTTACTGGCAAAAGCAAGGATCACCGTTTGTCCTTCAATTCTGTCTAACTTACTTTCTTGGAACGTTCGTTTTATTAACGGCGTTTTTAAATGTTCCAAAATACGAGGCCATTGCTTTTGAATTTCCTGCATATCTAAAGCAATCGTCGGAGCATCTGAACTAGCTATACTTTTATGAGCTCTTTCTGTTTGCATCGAAGTTGGAATGGAAGAGGCCATGGTAGACACTTGAGGAGTCGCCGTGGCTACTTGTGGTGTTACTATTGGTGGTGTGTTAGTTACCGGGATTTTTTTTTCTGCGTGCCCGGGTACGGCATTAGGTATAGCTCTTTCAGAATCGCCTTGTTGCAAACCCGCCTGAATTACCGCCATTTCCAAAGGGAGCTGAACAATAGTGGCAAAGCGACTTTGCTCATAAGCATCCTGAAAAAGCCGAATAAAACCAAGAAGTCGCGCTGTTTGGTCAGGTTTATTTTGCGACACACTTTCCAAGATCTTTTTGCGTAAATATTCTAAAAAACTTTTGGTAAAATAGTTTAAATCGATGCCTTCCGTATACAAAGCATGAATTTCCGCTAAACCATTTTTTACATCATTCTCCAGTAAACAAGCGTAAAGTTTTTCCATACTCAAAAAACCACTCACCCCCAAAACTGTCGAAGCATGCTCCACCGTAATCTTATTTTCCACCGTCAACTGCTCCAGCAAACCAATGGCATCGCGCAGCCCTCCCTGGGCATGATGGGCAATCAGTCTTAACGCTTTTTCATCCGCCTCAAATTTTTCCTCCTTCGCGATATAGGCAAGTCGTGCCACCATCACATCATCCTCAATCCGCTTAAAATCAAAACGCTGGCAACGCGATAAAATCGTCTCCGGAATTTTATGAACCTCGGTCGTCGCCAAAATAAAATAAACATGAGCTGGAGGTTCTTCTAATGTTTTCAAAAGCGCATTAAAAGCTTCTTTAGTGAGCATGTGCACCTCATCAATAATATACACTTTGCGCTTAGCACGGGTGGGTGCAAAGTTGATTTTCTCGCGTAGATCACGCATCTCATCAATACCTCGATTCGATGCGGCATCAATCTCAATCACATCAATCAAACGTCCCTCACTAATATCGCGGCAGATTTCGCACTCTTCACAAGGTTCGGCCTCTTTTAAATTAAGACAGTTAATAGCTTTGGCCATTAAACGCGCCGTGGAAGTCTTGCCGGTACCACGCGGCCCCGTAAAAAGGTACGCATGGTTCACCCGATCCAGTTTAAGCGCATTGCTCAAAGTAATACGCACATGATCCTGCCCCACCAAATGCTCAAAACGTTGCGGCCTGTATTTGCGGTAAAGGGACACGGGGATGAATGAATAATTAAAAACTATGACGGGGGCTCATTCTAACAAACTTTTCTCGGTGAAGTAAACTAAAGAAATGTAGGCCAGTTTTTCTTCACCCACTCCACAAATTTATCAGGTACCCGCATGGTTGAAAGTCGCGATTGATAGACCAAACTCCACTCATCAAACAAATGCGTAGCTTTAATCTCTTTTAGAGAGATGGGTTTTTCAAACTTTTTAATAAATTCCATATCAACGACCCATAGCTTGGGTTGTTCTCCAGCCTTTATTCTAGCGCGCTCACTCTCATCCGGGCGTGGTTCGGAAATAACTTTCATCAGTCCAACGATTTTTGTGTCCGTTTGGCTGTGGTACACAAAAACCATATCGCCAGGGCGCATCGCTTTAATGGCGCGCAATGCCTGAGGACTTTTAATACCGTTCCAGACCGTTTTTTTCTCGCGGATAAGATCATCAATCGAGTACGTTTCCGGATCGGTTTTGGCTAAAAAATAATTCATGGACTGAGTGTAGCAAAAATTAAGGTTTTCTTTAACTAATTTTAATATCGATCTGTTGAAATACCCTTATAAAATTTTAACCAAAGTCTCATCTTGAAAACTACAACCAAAAACAGTAGTATGAAATTATCATATTATAATTTCATACAAGCTATGAGTACTGTATCTGTGCCTCTTTCCGAGGAGATGTTGAAAGGTCTTAAAGCACTTATTAGGGACGGCCTGGCCGCCAACATGTCTGATGCTATTCGCCAGGCGGTGAAATTGTATCTGGAGGAACAGGCGGTAAATATTGTCTTAAAAGCATCCAAAGAGCCAAGATTAGAAGGAGATTTAAATGAATTAGCTAAAAAACTATAGTATGCTCAAGGTTCTTTATACCCCCATGTTTGTTAGGCAATACAAAAAATTGTCGCAAGCTCTGCAGCAAGAGGTCATGGATAAAGTTACTTTATTTAAAGAAGATCCATCCCATCCGTTTTTAAGAACCCACAAACTAAAAGGAAAAATGGAGGGATATTTAAGTTTTTCCGTGAACTATGAATATCGAATTATTTTTCAGTATGACACACCAGAAACTATAGCTTTATTAGCCGTAGGCAGTCATGGGATTTATCAATAGCTTTTAGCTGCTTTCTGAGTAACCTGCTTGATAGTTTCGGCAAACCCATCTTTAAATTTCTTCTCTGTAAAATTATTGGCTTGGGCGCGGATTTTTTTAGGATCATACATTGGCTCGTTCACAATTAAGCGACCCAACCCATCCTCCATCGCCTCCACCGTTGGTTCGTAAAAGAATTCACCAGTCACACCTGGAATAACCGTCTCAAGTAGCCCACCTTTGCCATAGGCTAAAACTGGCTTGCCACAAGCCATCGCTTCTATAGCCGTTATCCCAAAATCCTCTTCGCCCGGAAAAATAAGTGCCCGACAATTCTGCAAATATTCTTTAACAGCCGCGTCATCCTGCTGTCCTAAAAAAACAATATTTTTTGCTGCAATATTTTTCAAATAAGCAAGATGCGATCCGCTCCCAATCACAATTAAATATTTACCGATCTTATTAAAAAGTTGCACCGCTAAATCTATTTTTTTAAACGGAGTAAGAGCAGAAACAATCAGAAAAAACTCTCGATGTTCGGGCGTAACTTTAAAGCGTGTCAGTTTCACCGGCGGATATAAAACCACAGCATCTTGCCGATAATATTTTTTAATACGCTTCCGTACATGTTCGGAATTGGCAATATAATAGTCCACACGATCCGCAGCAGCTTGATCCCACATGCGCACCTTAAACATCACGCGTTGGGCAAGGTATCTCTTAAAAGAACCCATCTGTCGTTCCTCCATATATTCGTGAGCATAATCCCAGGCGTAACGCATGGGTGAATGGCAGTAACAAACGTGTTTCGTGGCCGATCCCGTAAGAACGCCATGGGCAAAAGCATTACTGGAACTTATCACCACATCATATCCACTCAAATCCAAAGACTCGATGGCTCGCGTCATCAAAGGTAATAAATATTCTTTTCGCATCCGCAAAAATTTAGGAGCCTTTTGCAGGAAAGATGTTTTAACACACGCTGCCGGAAAAGCTTTTCC
>CAYMDR010000034.1:0-1035 GCA_964389195.1 uncultured Candidatus Peribacteria bacterium
GCAGATAGGAGACTTCACATATGTCAACACATCTGCCAACATTAATCCATCTGTAGGATGCTGAATTTTTGGCCAAAGATGGTATTTATGTTGTTGCCTATGACCCTTTTATTAAAGTTATTGCTGAACATTTCGGGGAATGGAGTCTAATGTATGGCCTTAAAGATGTACTTGCAGCACGCATTAATGAAATTTTTGTAGAGCCTGAAGCGAGCTTCATTGCCGGTGTACTATTGGGGCTTCGGCGTAGCATCTCTGCCGAAATTATTGAGGCTTTTAATGTTACTGGGCTTACGCATATTTTGGCTATTTCCGGTTATAATATAACCCTTCTTATCACTATTTTTGGGCTAATGCTTCAAGGTTTTTCTAGGAGATCTCGTTTTATTTTAAGCTTGGGAGGAGTGTTACTTTTTTCGCTTTTAACCGGTTTTTCGGCTAGTGTGGTGCGCGCAGCTTTTATGGGTGGTCTGGTATTGTTTGCAAGTTTTAGTGGGCGAAAATCGAGCGGTCTTACCGCTTTGCTTTTTAGCGGCGCTTGCATGGTTACTTGGAACCCATTTATTTTGCTTGCGGATATATCTTTTCAATTATCGTTTTTAGCTACTTTAGGATTATTTATTGTTATGCCGCGTTGGCAAAAATATATTCAGCATTATGCTGGTATGATGAAGTTTTTGGCTGAAGGTTTTTTGGTAACGATGGCGGCGCAGGTTTTTACGACACCCATTATTCTTTATAATTTTGGGCGGTTTTCTTTCATAGCACCAGTGGCTAATATTTTATTTTTGCCCTTGGTGCCTTTTATTATGCTTTTTTCTTTTGCGGCGATCGTTAGCTCTTTTTTGTTTTTACCCTTTACGGTTTTGTTCATTGCGTTTGCCTGGATTATTACGGAAATTTTAATAAGAGGGGTGCAATTTGTTGCATCCTTTCCTTTAGCTTCTGTACGGATAGAGCATTTTCCTGTGACGATGATGGTGCTTTATTTTATGCTGGTTGGCCTATGGTTGTGGGGCGGGCAGCTTAGATCTT
>CAYMDR010000034.1:1045-10483 GCA_964389195.1 uncultured Candidatus Peribacteria bacterium
CTTTGTCTTTTTTTATGCCTCGTAAATCCAAATAGGAGCCATATTGATGGAAGCATCACGTTCTATTTTGTGTTTTTCTTTCCAGTTACCAATAGGGAAGGCGTAGGAAATAACGCGAGCCCCTTTTTTGAGCTCTTTATCCAGTTTTTGTTGTAGCTTTGCTAGAGTTTCTGGTAGGAGGTAGCAAAGAATGACATCGGTATTGCTAAAATCTTGGGATTTGAAATTGCGGAAACGGATGTGAGCCTTTGATCTCCAGAAAAGTTTACGAATCCGGGCGATGGCATAAACGATGGGGGAGAGCTCAAATCCTGTGGCTTCAGCTTGATATTTATTGGCGGCTACATAGACCATGCGGCCATCGCCACAGCCTATGTCGTATACTTTTTCACCTTTCTTAATCTTTGCGGCTTCTACCATTTTTTTAACGGCCTCCATGGGTGTTGGCACAAAAGGAGCTCCTCCAATTAAAGCTTTAATGGTGGGAATCAAAATGAGCAACATTAAGGCTGAGTTGTAAATATTGAAAGTTCCTTTGGGTAAAACGGCCATAATGATAACGAGACTCATAACCATCGTCATGATAAGAAATAGGTCGAGAAGTCCTGATTTGGATCTTTTGGATGGCATATTAGATTTGGTAAAGGTAGAGGGAGGGGAGTTTTAAGGCTGGATTTTTTGGCCATGTTTTTGTGGGTTGCATCTTTTTCATGCGAAAAGTGTGGCTATAAATACGTGTACCTTTGCGACACTCTTTTTTAAATTTTGGTTCTAGTGCAGCCATAACTTCTGGACCTAGATAGCAAAATATAACATCGGCATCTTTTAAATTGATTTTAAAAAAGTTGCGCATGGAAATTTTACAGGTGCTGCTGTTGATCCATTTTTTAAAATGGGCGATTAAATATGGCAAGGGTGCTGCTTCAAAACCAATAGCTTCTACTTTGGCCTGTTTTTCGGCCTCGAATAAAAAGCGACCGTCACCACAACCTAGATCGTATACTTTTTCTCCGGCTTTCAAATGGGCTAATCCTACTAAATGTTTAACGATTCTTTGGCGAGAAGGTACATAGGGTACGCGAATAACAATGTTCACTAGCGCCGTGGCTAACATGATGAGTACAAAAACTAGAAAAAAGATGAGAATAAGGTCGGCAATAATGAGTGGCACACAAAAGTCTTATGGAACGAAAGGTTTTGTTTCTTTCCAAGTATTGTACCACGAAAAAAGGCTTTACTCTATTTCAAACTCTAATTTGACGGTTAAATCTTTTTGCTCTGCCGCTTTTTGGACTTTTTCTTGGTCTTGCTTGGTTTTTAGCCCTAAGCGATCCTCTGCCTTTTCGGCCATTTTCTGACGTATTTCATCCTCTTCTGCTTCCAGTTGTTCTTGCCCATAATCCGCGGTTTTTACTTGCCCATCTTTAACAATTTCAACGGTGTTGTCGCCCGCGGCTTTTTGGGCTTGGTCGGTTCGTTGCAGACGGGTGGCCTCTTTTTCTACATGTAAACGTTGCTGGTCGTTTGCCAGCTTACCACGATCGACCTGCGTAACATCTTTGGCCATGAGTGCGCCATTATTTTTATCGCGCTTGAGTACTTTTTTGTGTCCACGTTCCTTGGTTTTTTTTGCTAACTCTTCTTGTAGAGCGGCCTGCTCTGCAGTGTCTAAATGGTGAGTGCGTTTTTCGGCATGGCTTTGATGGCCGTTGGCAAGTTCAGCCTTTTTAGCGGCGGTAGTTTCTTCTTCTAAAGCTGTATGGATTTGACGGTCTCTACGTATTTGGCTTGCTTCTGCAACAGTTTTTAAGGCCTCTTGGATTTTTTCATCTAACTGTTGGTCGGTTAATTTTTTCAAACCACGGTCTTTTTCTTTGCTGTCTTCTTGGTTTGGATGAGCTTTTAGGCTATCTTCACTCATACTTGTTGGCATGTCGTTGGCGACTTTTTGGGCGCTATATTTTACTCCTTCTATAGCAAAAACTTCTCCTAGAACAGCTTTTCTTTCCATTTGATTGGCCTCTTTAAAGCGTTGGATATAACTTTGTCTTTTTTCGGAAGGTAAAAAGCTTAAGCTGGCACGGAATTGGTTGAGAGTCTGCTCGCATTCAGGGATTTCCTCTGTTTCAAATTTGGTCATGAGGGTTGGTTTTTCTTTTAAGGGCTTTAACATAAAGCGTAGCATTTGCTCCCTTTGTTCTTTGGCGGAAATAGTATTAAGGCCACGATATTGCTCAAGCAGATCTAAGAAACGGTTATTCATCTCATCGTCAAAAATATCGATCCGAGCCATAAGTTCGGTGCATAGTTCTGTTCTTCTTTGAAAATCTGCTTCGTAAAAATTCTTACGAAATTGCCGTGTGAGATCTTGTTGATTTTCGGGAGGAAGTTCTTGGAGGTATCCTTCAAATTTAAAGACGACCTCGTGAGCTTTTTTAAGATGAGATTTAATGTGGATTAAAGCGTTGGCTTTACCATATTCCCCGCCGATTGGTGATTTTGTGAAATGGTCTGTAGCCTGTTTGATTTCTTCAGCCGAAAAGGCTTTGCTTTTTTTGGCTTCCTCGATGGCTTTTTCGTATTCACCGTGTAGTTTTTTGCTAAGTCCATCAACGATTTCCTGTTTTTCTTCCAAGGGTAATATTTTAAATTCTGCTCGTGACATGCGGTATTCGGCAAAGGAGGATTTAAAATCAAAAGGAAAGGCCATGAATTCACCCATAAGCTTTTCATGGGGTTTCATGTTTTTGTTCAGATCCTCTAAGAGAGCTGCTCTTTCACTGCGGCGCATGGTTTTAAGCTGTTTGGCGCGTTCTGGATCTAGGTGTAGAATTTGCTCAATAACTTGTAGACGTTCTCTAACATCTTGTTTTAAAGCCTCAAAGCGTTGACGTTTGTTTTCCTTGCGTTCAGAGCTTTCATAGGCAAGTTCTTTAAACTCTTCTATGTACTCTTTGGCGGTATTGAGTCCGCGTTCGTCATCTTTGGTAAAGGCTTCCTCATTTTCTTGAATGGTTGCGGTATATTGCCGAGTGATCTGTTGGATCTCTTTTTTTTCTTTGGCAATCGCTTGGGCGATGTTTTTAATGGCATTTAAGTCATTACTGCTTTCGGCCTGACGTAATTCGTTTTCCCAACGTGTTTTATCCTCAGCGGTAAAAATATCTTTATCGGTATCATTGATATCGGTTTTTAATGTTCTAGTAATATCGCGAATTTCAAGCACATCATCGGCTGAAATTTCTCCGCGAGCCAGTGCGTCTATTTGGCTATCTGCTTCAGAAGTTAAATTATGTGCTTCGTTACTACTCATAGTGGTGTTGTTTGGTAAACAATAGGAGGAGGCATAACCTCTTCAAGTCTGGGTTGAATTTTTTTGGCTATCCGTAGATTGCCATTAAGCATCATTGTCTCCTTTTTGTCAATGTTTTTTGTTATATTATAAGCGGTGATATCGATCTTTTTACATCCTTTAGATGCGGCTTCTAAAAAGGCTTTTTTAAGCTGTTCAATACTGGTAGTTTGTGGGAAATAGAGCATTTTGTGAACTACTCCTAAGGTGTGTTGTTGGAAAAGTGCCTGTATATGGATATGCCACTCTGGGCTGATATGACTTATGGTTTTAGGAAATGGCTCGATGCCTGCTGAGGTTTCCGCAATATTGCTGAGCATTTCTTCTTCGTTGATGGTGAGAGTTGCATTTGGGTAAGCGGATTCCCGTAGTTCTGCTTCTAAAAATTTGATGATAGCTTCACCATATTCTAGACTTTTTTTGCTGTCATAGGTGGTGTTAAGTTGCGCTAGAGCATCGGCAAAACCGATGATGCCAATTCGTATATCCTGTTTTTGTGAAGCATTTGCTAAAAACTGTAGGGCTTGAGGAATAAGTTCTTTGAGGTAAGGGAAATTAAGCTCACCGTTCTGTACCATGTGGGCAAGATTGATCCATCCTGATACGTAAGTTTTTTCTTTTAGAGGGTAGCCGTTAAGACTAAGACTTAGTTGCCCGTTGCTCCAAGCGTTGCTTATGATAAGGTCTAAAACGCTTTGAGCGTCTAAACTGTTTATAATTTCGCCGTTACGTGGATTGATAAGATGGTAGGCTTGGTGTTTTTGGAGGGCATCCAAAAATGCTGTCGTGAGATTTATGATACAATCAAAGTTATTGGCATTATTTTTTTTGCTGCTCATGAATTCTAAAATATCGGGGTGGTTAACATTGAGGATAACGTGATGTTTTAATTTTTTACCACTTCCTGGCTTAATGGCTTCAAGGGCGGCATCGAAAACTTTAATAAAGGCTACGGGGCCTGAGGCTTGTTCTTGGGTTTCGGCAATTACGTCGCCACGTGGACGGAGCGCCCCCATATTGAGTTCGATCTTTGCTCCAGCTTGATGGAGTAGTGCCGCTTTTTTAACCGTTTCAAAAATACTCTCCATACTGTCTTTTGCTGTAAGGCAAGCTAGATCTGTATATTGTGGTTGCTTTAAGTGGGCGTTTGTTAAGATCGCTTCGGAAGGTAGAAAATCTAAATTTACAAGCATCTTGTAGAATTTTTCTTCTAGGGTAGATGATGCGTTGCTGGTTGTGGTTTGTGCCACTACGCGGGCAAGGTGGCGCATGAACTCTTCGGGCGTTTCGGTAACGTTGCCTTCTTGGTCTTTGTGTAAGTATTTTTGTTTAAAGATTTTTAGTGCGTTGAGCGAAAAAGCGCTTTGTTTTTCTTGGCCTAATAGAACAGCTTTTTGCGTGCGTATTTCCTCCTGTTTTTGACGGTATAAAATGTAGGCTTTAGCGGTGCGAGCGTGTCCTCCTTCGATCAAGATTTTTTCCACTAAATCTTGAATCTGTTCTACCGTTGGAATCGTATCGACACTTTTAAAAAAAACTTCTAAGACGGCTGTTACTTGATTTGAAATTTTAGCGGCAAGAGTTTGGTCTTGTCCTCCCACACTTTGGGCGGCTTTCCAGATGGCCTCAGTTATTTTTGCCTGGTCAAAAGCTACCAAGTGGCCATTGCGTTTTTTTATTTGATGAAGAGGTAACATAGAGCGATAAAAAGTTTTTTAGTTTGAGGCTATTTCCCAGCGAGTATTTTTCTTTAAAGAGCCTTTCACGGTGAAACCGGAAGCTTTTTTGTGGCCTCCTCCGCCAAAATTACCGGCAAGATCGGACACATTAATATCGTCGCGCTTGGTGCGAAAAGAGCCTTTAATATTGCCTTTGCCATCTTCGGCGAGTAGTGCCGCAAATTTATTATTTTTAGCCATGCTTAAATAATCGATTAACCCGCTAATGTCCTGTTGGGTGGCGTTAAGATTATTCAGCTCGTCATTGGTAATGCCAGAAACTATAACGTTTTCTTTGGTCATACGGGCTTGGCTTAAAACTTTGCCCCATACGTGCAATTTTTCGATGCTACTTTGTTTATAAAGGCTATTGATGATGAGCTGTTTTTTGGCTCCTAATTTCATAAGTTCTGCGGCGGTCTGGTAAACATCTTCGTTGGTATTGGAGTGCATAAAGCTGCCGGTATCGTAATAAAGTCCAAACATTAAACAGGTGGCGATGGCCGGCGTAATGGCTACTCCCCATTTTTTGAAGAGATGGTACAGCATCAGTGTTGTGGAGGCTGCGTTATCGATCACAAAGTTTATGGTGCCGTAGTTATTGTTGGAAGGATGATGGTCGATATTTAAGAAAGGGTACTTTTGCTCTAAAATTTCAGGATATTTATCCAAAAAACTTGTTTGCGATATTGATCCGCAATCGACACTGCAGAGAAGGTCATAATCTTGATAGTTGAAATCTTGAAGATATTCGTTGGCGTAAGGCAAAAAATCGCAACCGGTGGGAAGAGGATCGATGCAGGCGGAGGTGACGTCTTTGCCCATAGCCTGCATAACATAGCGTAAGCCTAAATTGCTTCCAATGCTGTCAGCATCGGGACTACGATGTGAAATAATGAGAATCTTTTGGGCTTTTTGAATGGACAATAAAACCGCTTGAGCGACTTGGTCAGAGATTTCCATAGGTTGGGTTTACATTACGCGCTTGGTGGGTAGATTTGCACGTCAGTGCCTTCTTCATACAGAAAAATGGCGCGAACAGGACAAGCTTCAGCGGCTAATTTAACGGTTTCGTCGTCCGCTCCATGTTCATCTAAAACAATCGCTTTTCCTTCATCGTCCAGTTGAAAAACGGCTCCAGCTATAGCTACACAAGGTGCGGCTCCAATGCAAAGATCACGAATAACAACAACTTTCATGGGTTATTTTTTAATAGATGAATAAAGATGGTTGGCCGCCTCCCAATTGAGGTTTTTCATATAGTCTTCAATGTAGGTTTTGCGGTCGGAACCGTAGTCGATAAAGTACGCGTGTTCGTACATATCGAGCACAACTACCGGCATTGCGCCCCAAATACCGCCGTGGTTGAGGGCGTCGCAAAGATAGTTATGGAGCCGTCCATCGTTGTAGTCATAGGCGAGTACCACCCAGCCGCGGGCTACCATGCCGGCCGCTTTGAAGTCTTCTAACCACTTTTCGTAGGAGCCAAACTCCGCTTCAATGGCTTTTACAAGTTCTGCGGCGTTTTCCGGTTTGCCTTCCCCACCTAGAACATTGAAATAGTATTCATGTAAAAAGATGCCGTTAGCAGCAAAACTTTCTTCGCGTTTGAGTTCACCATATTCACTATATGTCGCGTTGGCGGCGCTGCGGTCTACGGTTTTAAGTTTCTCTTCGATTTCGTTGCGTTTGTTAACGTAGCCTACGTACAGTTTGTCGTGGTGGATTTGTAAGGTTTTTTCGGTGATGCCAATAAGCTGTTTTTTAAAAGGCAAAGGCTTTGGTTCATACTTCATAAAGCATTGGGTTAATGGACAGTTTTTTACACTAGCTATAAGGTAGGGAAAAAGGTGGGACTTGGCAAGGAATAGATGTTTGTATATCCTCCACAATTTTATTGACTTCAAGGGAAAAATCTTTGATAATCCACCCTTATAAAAAATCTTTTGTTAAGTATGTCAAATGATAATTTAGCTCTTGTTGAACCATATCTTGATACTCTTCCGCCACATCTTATGTCGATGGTTGATGATCGTTTTATTGATCATGCTGGAGGGCTTTTAGGTGCTATCAATACTACTCGTGCGAAGCTTATAAATCCTCCTTATGCTTCAGATGATAGCTTACTTGTTGTTCACCAAATGGCTCATGTGGCTCATCGGCATGAACATCATGCACCTCCCCATCGTCGTAATAATGGTGAACCTTATTATACTCACGAAGCAAAGGCAGCACAGTTGTTGGCAGAAATGATGGCGGTTACTGGTCTCCCGAGTATTCTTACACTTTTAATGCATGACGATATCGAGGATTTGGATATGAAAGCGGATGAATTAATCGATATTAATTATTATAAAAATAAAGTTGAAATTTATTCGGAAGATGATTTAAGAAGGATTCAAAAAATAGTCGGTCGTAATATTGATGCCCTTACGAAAGTAAAGAAGGTCACGCAAGGGCATGAACGCAGTAAAAAAGAGATTAAAGCTGCTACTTTCAAAAAATTATTAGAGGGTATGCTTTATTGGAGTATGCGTGTTTTACTCTTTAAATTAGCAGATCGTCTTCATAATATGGCCACTTTAGATGGTCATGTTGATAAAAAAACTGGTAAAATTGATAAAGATAAACAGCTCGATATTGCTCGTGAAACTTTAGGTGTATATGTTCCCTTAGCTCACATCACGAGAGTTTTTGCTGTGGAAGCACAATTACTTCAAGATTGTGCTAAATATCTTAATGTAGATTTACATACCTTCTATGGTGGCTTAATGAAAGAAAAAAGAGCTGAATTTTTAGATCCTCATAGGGCAAAGATTGAAGATCAATTTAAGTCCGGTGATGATGCCACTTTTTATCCTAGTGTCATAAATAGTTTAGATTTTGTGCCACATGCTTTAGGTGAACGTTTACGTCGTTCGGGTATGACTAAAAATTTAGCTACCTATGAGCCTGATGATCTTAAAGTTGATCCCCAGGATCCTCTTTTTGATATTTTTATTACGGTGCAAAGTGAAACTCAAATTGATGATGTTGTAGCACATATTTTTAAAAGATTTTCTGGGGGTACGGGTGCCGTTAATATTCAGCGCTTGCATCATGGACGTGGAACTCTTGTATCACTTTATAATCGTTCTTTTGGTGGTAGGCTCTATTTTAGAATCAATGAACAACGTGCCGATACACATGCAAAACGTGGATTACTTTCACGTTTAGATCAATTAAAACTACCGGTAGGAGTTAGAAAAGCTGTGGATATGGCTTTACAAGATGCTCGACAGGGAAGGGATATTTTTGATGCTGCTAATGAACATTTGCTTAACCGTAGAATTATTACTTATACACCACATGGAGAAGCTATTGAATTAACAAGGGGGGCAACCGTTTTGGATTTTGCTTTGCGCGTTCATCCTGATTTTCTTATTGGAGCTCAGGATGCTTTCGTAAGCGATGATTTATTAGGGAATGGTCGGCATGCCGTTTCATTGTTTGATGAATTAGCACCCGGAAATGTTGTAGAGGTTAATAGTTGTTTGGCAAAAAAATCACCAGATTTAAGCAAAATAAAAGTTAAACCTTGGTGGAAACTTTTTTGCCAAGATGGAGCTGGCCAAAAAATTAGTAGCCATTTGGCATCTTCTCCTGAAAAAGCTGTTACTTTGGGTGAAGCTTATATTGAAGATTTTTGTAAAATTTTTGGTTATGAAAAAGCTAACATTTTAAATCTTCTTAAGGGTCAGGTGAAGGAATCTGAAGATGAAAAAATTTATAAAACTGTTGGAACGGCTGAGTATGATCTTTTAAAAGTTATGGATGGATTAGCATTTGCCACTGATTGGGATTTACAGGTTGATTTGCCAGATGTATCAGGTTCATTTGCGACCTTTGCTTCAGAGTTCCAAAAAATAGGTATTAATATGGATAATTCAAAAACTTGGAGTCAATCTGCTAAGCTTGGCTATAAGTCTTTAAAATTGGCGATTTCATTTGATGCTCAAAAAGTTTCTTTATATGATTTTATGCGCGAAATGATCAGACTTTATCACAAGGGTTATGATATGCGGGTTTTTTCTAGTAATGCACAGGTTGCTAATTAAAAATGGTGAGTATATACTCACTTTCGATTATGCCAAACCTTTTTGAGCAAAAATCGGGCGGGCAAACTGAGCTTAGTGAACCCTTAGCATACGCGCTGCGGCCTACGTCGCTGGAGGAGTTTTTTGGGCAGGAGCAGTTAGTTGGGGAAGGGAAGTTGTTGAAGCAGCTGATTACGCAGGATAAGCTGCATTCGGTGATTTTTTATGGGCCGCCGGGTGTGGGAAAAACCACTTTAGCTCACATTGTTGCGCATGAGACGGCGGCTGAATT
>CAYMDR010000034.1:10493-10918 GCA_964389195.1 uncultured Candidatus Peribacteria bacterium
AGCAGATGAGTGCTGTTACTGGTGGTGTTGCTGATATTAAAAAGATTGTGCAGGTGGCCAAAGAGCGTAAGCGTATGGGGCAGCGTACAGTACTTTTTGTGGATGAGATCCATCGCTTCAGTAAATCGCAACAGGACGCGTTACTTCCACATGTTGAAGATGGTACGGTTACTTTGATTGGTGCTACTACCGAAAACCCTTCATTTGAGGTGATTTCCGCTTTGCTTTCCCGGTCGCAGGTGTTTGTTTTTCAGGCTTTGGATGAAGAGGCGCTTGTAAAAATTTTAGATCGTGGACTTGTTAAGGGTGGGAAGATGCTTGGGAAAAAATTTGTCATGGATGGGGATGGTAAAGATTTCTTAGTGCAGTTCGCCAATGGTGATGCTCGGGCGATGCTGAATAATTTGGAGGTTGTGTTGAAAGTT
>CAYMDR010000035.1:0-6855 GCA_964389195.1 uncultured Candidatus Peribacteria bacterium
TGATTGTATTTCGAAACTCTTTCACTGCGACAAAGTGAGCCGGTTTTAATCTGCCCATTACTCATAGCTACAGCCAAATCGGCAATTGTCGTATCTTCCGTTTCACCGCTGCGATGGGAAACAACCGAAGTCCAATTAGAAGCATCAGCCATTTTCATAGCATCAATCGTTTCGGTGAGTGTTCCAATTTGATTTACTTTAATCAGGATTGAATTAGCAGCGCCAAGATTAATAGCTTTTTGCAAGCGGGCAACATTCGTCACTAATAAATCATCTCCAACGATTTGAACTTTCTTTCCAATTTTTTTCGTCAAATTTTTCCAGCCATCCCAGTCATCTTCAGCAAGCCCATCCTCCAGGGAAATAATCGGAAACTGTTGAACGAGCTGAACCCAATAATCTGTCATTTGAGCACTTGAAAGCGTTTCCATTGTGCCTTTTATTCTAAAATTATAATGTTTTTTTGTGGCATCATAAAATTCGGAAGCGGCTGCATCTAAAGCCAATACAACATCTTTTCCAACCTTATATTCAGACTTTTCTATAGCCTTAAGGATAAATTCTAAAGCTTGCTCCTGGTCTTTTAAGGCTGGTGCATAACCGCCCTCATCGCCAACGGTCGTCTTAAAACCAGCATCTTTAAGCAAAGAACCAAGTATATGGAAAATCTCCGTACCCATGCGTAATGCTTCCGCAAAAGATGCTGCACCCACCGGCATTACCATAAATTCTTGAATATCCAAGCCACTATCTGCATGCTTGCCTCCATTCATAATATTCATCATCGGAACGGGCAATAAGTGTGATTTTGGGTTAAGCGAATGGTAAAGACTCGTGTCTTTTTCATTCGCAGCCGCTCTTGCACAGGCCAAAGAGACACCCAAAATAGCATTTGCCCCCAAGCGAGCCTTATTAGGAGTCCCGTCAGTCTGGATCATGATAGTATCAATTCCTTCTTGATCAGCCACATCCACACCTAATAATGCCTCTCGCAAAACCTCTGTTACATTTTCACAGGCCTGCAAAACACCTTTGCCTAGATAACGCTTTGGATCTTTATCCCGTAACTCCCAAGCCTCATGCACCCCCGTGGAAGCCCCGCTCGGCACGATAGCTCTTCCCCTTCCTTTTTGCGTAATAACCGTAACCTCTACCGTCGGATTTCCCCTTGAGTCCAACACTTCTAAGGCTTTAATATCTTTGATTTTAGACATATAAAAGGTTAAATATGAACTTGCTACAAGTTAATACGTACGATCCAAATTTACAATCCTAAAAAAATAAACTATCATCAGTCAGGTAAAATCTAAAAACTACTTTGTTTAAAACATTAACTTAAACTCTATGGACATTACTTGGCACGGCTATTCTTGCTTCACTCTAAAAACCAAAAACTGCACAGTGGTCTTAGATCCCTATAGCGATGCCGTGGGACTTAAGCTACCAGCCTTAAAAGCCGATATCGTGCTCATCAGTAAGCAAGAAGAAGAACATAATAATGTGGCAGCAATCAAAGAGCCGGGTCAGGTTATCGATTGGCCGGGTGAATACGAAGTGAAAGGTGTAGCCATTACAGCACACACTTTACCTCAAACAAAAGAAAAAAAGAGTACCAAAGGAGGTGCTTCACTCTATTTCTTATTAGAAATAGACGGCATCAATATATGCTTTTTAGGGGATTTACAGGGTGAGCTCAGTGATGAACTTATTGAAGGTATTGGCGATGTTGACCTGCTCATGTTGCCCATCGGTGGTAATGGAACTATGGATGCAAAACAGGCTCATAATGTTATTGAAGAGATCGAACCACGTGCGATTCTCCCTATGCATTACGCGGTACCTGGTGTAAAAGCCACTTTAGATGGCGTAGAGGTTTTCTTAAAACAAGGAGGAGTAACCGGCATCGAAGCCAAAGAAAAGTTCACTATTAACAGCCGCAGCGAGCTTTCGGAAGATAAACTTAACTATATCCTCCTTACACCACAAACCGCCACGTAAACCCAGAGTTTTAAGCCCTACAGCCACGACCCCGTAGTTCAATTGGATAGAACGAGGCATTCCTAAAGCTTAAATGCAGGTTCAATCCCCGCCGGGGTCACCATAAAAGGATTACAGAGGCCAAAAAATTGCTAGAAAGTTATTTTGCGTGCAGAATAAGACCGTGAAAAAACACCGCCAAGAAAAATTAGGTGAATTGATCATAGGTTTGCAAGTTTTTTTGCAAGCCTTTTGGCCTGTTGGCGCTCACTACGGTGCTACACAAATGCCGCAGCTGCAATTTTTGGCTTATATAACACTTATTAGTTCTATTTTATTTACGGGTATATCACTATACAAGCATGAATTTAAACACCTTTGGAACCTCCCATTATTGGGCAAACTCGGGGCTTATACCCTTTTAACAGCTGTATTTCCCTATGGAATAATCGTCTATGCAACTCGTTATAGCTCAGCCATTGAAACCACTTTTCTTACTCAATCAGAAGTTATTTTCGCAGCTTTATTTGCCTGGATTTTCTTAAAAGAGCACATATCCAAAAATAAATTATGCGGCATCGCTCTGGTACTTATGGCCAACATACTCATCTTATACAGCGGTGGCTTAAACCTCAACTGGGCTAATGTAGCGCTTTTTCTTGCTCCGCTACTTTTTGTATTAGGTAATGCTATCGCTAAAGATCTGCAAAAAAAAGGCTTATCTTGGTCACTTATCTTATCCTTTAGAATGACAATAGGGGGCATAATATTATTAATATCCGCCCAAATTATAGAAGGAGTCCATCTGCCGCCAGCAAACTTAGTACCTTTCCTCTTACTTTTTACCATTTTTGTTTTTGGTTTAGGTAAAATGCTTTGGCAAATGGCGCTCCATCGCCTAGATCTATCCAAAGCCACAGCTTTAGGTGTCAGTACTCCGGCCATCAGTCTATTAATTGCCTATGTATGGTTAGGCGAAGTACCATCCAATATTCAATGGGTCGGCATCATATGTATGTGCATAGGACTAGGATTTTTACTTAAAACCCATTCAAAACAGTGGCTCGAAAAAGATTGAACCCTTGCTCGTAGCTTAAAAATAGGCTAATTTTCTTCATGCCTTAAGCCTAAAAATGAAATACCACATTCAAACACTCGGTTGCGCTATGAACTACTCCGATAGCGAAAGAGTAGCAGCCATCCTAGAAAAAATTGGCTATGAGCGAACCGAGAAAACCGAGGAAAGTGATCTCTATATTTTTAACACCTGCTCCATTCGCCAAAAAGGTGAGGATCGCGTATATGGACAGCTCAAAAACATTTACGGTCTCAAGAAAAAGAACCCTCGCCTCCTCATTGGGATAACCGGATGTATGGTTCGCCAGACCAGCAGCCGCAATAGCGAAAAAGAGCAAAAAGACGAACTTTTAAAAAGACTAGAAGAACTAGATTTTGTTTTCAAAATCACCGATACCAATAAACTGGTAGAGGTTATTGAAGAGGCAGAACCGCAGCTTGATTTGCCGCAATTAGCTGAGGCAGATTTAAACGATTATCTAAAAATTAATCCAAAATACACCTCAACTTTTCAGGCTTTTGTGCCGATTCAAATCGGTTGCGATAAGTACTGTACCTACTGCATTGTGCCCTATTCGCGTGGGCGTGAAAAAAGCCGACCAATGGAAGATATTTTAGCAGAATGTCAGCGCTTGGTAGAAAACGGTTGCAAAGAGATTACCCTGGTTGGGCAGACCGTAAACTCTTACGGCTTAAGTATTTGGGATAAAAAGAGTGGTCAGTTTGCGGCAATGAAAGACCCTTTTGTTACGCTTCTCACAGCCATCGATGCCTTACAAGCCAAAGGTTTAAACCGCTTACGCTTTATATCTTCGCATCCGCGGGATTTTACCGATGAGCTGATAAAGGCTCACGTAGAGTTAAAAACGCTTTGTAATTACATCCATCTGCCGGTTCAGGCAGGGGACGATGAGGTGCTAAAAAAAATGAATCGCCAATATACCGCCGACCACTACCGCAGTCTCATTAAAAAAATACGTACCACCATTCCGGATAGCGCCATCCCAACCGATATTATCGTAGGTTTCTGCGGCGAAACCGCTGAGCAGTTCCAGCGGACTGCCGATCTTTTTAACGAAGTTCAATGGGATATGGCCTATTTAGCGCGTTATTCTCCACGGCAGGGGACAGCCTCATTTAAAGTATTTAAAGATTATATTTCACGGCAGGAAAAAGCCCAAAGATGGCAGGCTTTAAATACTATTTTAGAGAAAAGCTCATCGGCCAAAAATAAAGCCTGTGAAGGAAAAATCTTAGAAATTCTGGTAGAAAAATGCAATGAAGAAACCGGCGAATGCGAAGGTAAAAGTCGCGAAAATAAAGTCGTTCAATTTCCTGGAAACGCTAGCCAAATAGGGCAAATCATAAACGTAAAAATAACCCAGGGGCTTCAATGGTCGCTTAAGGGTGAGTCAATCTTCTAAAACTACACCAACTTAGCCATAAATCTCAAAAAAAAGCTTTACCAAAAGCACCACAACAATAATCAGCGAAAAGTTTTTAATCCAAACATTACCTTTTTTAATGGCCAGTCGTGAGCCGAATACGGATCCGATTGAACCACCAATGGCCTGTACAAGAGCAAAGTGGTAATTTACTGAATGCTGAAGAATAAACGGAATCACTGAACTGAAAATAACAATCGTAGTAAGTGCTAATGAAAAACTCATACTTTTCAGGAAACTTTGCTTATTCAAAGCAAATACCGTGGCAAATAAAGTACTCATAGCAATACTAAACATCCCCCCATATACAGAAACCACAAAAATAAAAAATATTAACAACGCAAAATGTTTCTTAGAAAATTCAAGCTCTTTTTCATCCAACCCTAAATTCTGCTTGAAAAAAATAATAGCGGAAACCACCAAAAGTACAAACACTGTAAGCTCTTTTAAAACCCCCAAAAGTGAACCCACAAGACTAATGGTGCCAAAAAGGAGCAACTGTTTTAAAGGTATTTTATGGTGCTTATAAAAGCTGCGCGCCGATATGAAAACATAAAAAAATGACGCAAATTTATTTGTTCCAAGCGCTACTAACGGATCCAATCCAATCAGCAAAAGTGCCGGTAAATTCAACAGGCCACCACCACCAACCTGGCCACCCATAAAACCTGCGATCAGGCTGGTAAAGAAAATAAAAGCGGCTTTAGCGATATCCATACATTATTTTAGAGAAACGGCCTTCTATGATTAACCTTAGGCTTCAACAACAGCCTTAATTCTTCGAATACCAGCAGAACAGGCCTCCTCTTTGGTGATTTTAAATTTTTTCAAGATCCCGGTATTTTCAACATGTGGCCCACCGCAAATCTCATAGGAAAAATCGCCCATTTTATAGGCCTTCACTTTTTCTTCATATTTATCCTCAAAGAGGCCAATAGCACCTTTTTCTTTAGCCTCTTCTACCGTCACAATTTCATAATGCACAGGTAGATCACGCTCGATCTGTTTATTCACTAAGTCTTCAACGGCCTTTAGTTGTTCAGGTGTCATTTTTTGTGGATAATTAAAATCAAAACGCAACCGTTCAGCAGTAATATTAGAACCTTTTTGGTTCACCTCATTTCCCAAAACCGTTTTTAAAGCTTGGTGCAATAGATGGGTCGCCGTGTGTAATTTTGTACATTCAATACTATGATCCGCCAAACCTCCGGCAAATTTCTGTTCGGAACCGGCACGAGATTTATCTTGATGCTTCTTCATCGCCTCCTCAAAACTATTTCTGAAAACTTTGGTATCGATGCTATAACCATTTTTTGTTAATTCCTCTTCAATCATTTCAATCGGAAAACCATAAGTTTCATACACGTAAAACGCCTTATCGCCATGCGTAACAGCAATCTCTTTATTGCAAAGATTCGGATCATCCATCTTCCAAATCTTACGCATTTCGCGCAAACCTTGCTCCAATGTTTTTTGAAATTTAGCCTCTTCGCGCTGTAATTCCTCGATGATTCTTTGCTTATTACGCTGAAGTTCGGGATAAACATCGCCATAACTTGCAACAAAAATCTCCGCTAAAAAGTGCGTAAAATGTTGTTCAATACCTAGCATTTTACCATGGCGAATCGCTCTACGAATTAAACGGCGCAAGATATAACCTTGATCGGTATTGCTCGGAATAACACCTGTAGGGTCGCCCAAAATGAAGGTCGCAGCCCGCATATGATCGGCAATAATGCGTATTTCTTTAGCGAAAAAGTCCTTTATAGGTAAAGAATTTACCGTTCCTGATTGTGCATCTAACATGTTTGTAGAATCACCAGCATAATTGCTTAAGCTAATTATTTTATCTACGGCTGGTGCAAAAAGCTCGGTCTCATAATGTGTTGGAACACCTTGCAAAATAGCGGTAACACGTTCAAGCCCCATACCGGTATCCACATTTTGCTGTTTCAAAGGCACATAACTGCCATCTGGCATTTTGTTATATTGCATGAACACATCATTCCAAATTTCCACATAGCGCCCACATTCACAGTTAGCATGACAAGCTCCGGAACCATCTTTAAGCGGATATTTTTCAATTAAATTTTGTGCTACTCCCGGTTTATGTTGATCCGAAGCAAGCTCCGGTAACGTATCATAAAACATCTCCGTATCCGGACCACATGGCCCAGTTTGTCCAGCGGGTCCCCACCAGTTTTTCTTTTTTTCATAAAAATAAATCAATTTTTTCTGACCTCTGGTTGAAGCTTCTGCTACTTTAAAACCCAAACTTTTCCACACATCAGCCGCTTCATCATCACGTGGAGCATCATTATCGCCGGCAAAACATGTCACCATTAACCGTTCAGGA
>CAYMDR010000035.1:6865-10621 GCA_964389195.1 uncultured Candidatus Peribacteria bacterium
AACCGCCTTTTTCTAAAGGAGATGTAAGGAATTCGTAGCTCCATTCAATCGCCTCTTTTTTAAAATATTCACCAAGCGACCAGTTGCCCAACATCTCAAAAAAAGTGCAATGAGTATTATCGCCAACCTCATCAATATCATCGGTACGGATACATTTTTGAGCGTCCACTAAACGCTTGCCGGCTGGATGTTCTTCACCCATTAAATAAGGCACTAAGGGGTGCATACCGGCTGTAGTAAAAAGCACAGTTGGATCATTTTCAGGAATAAGAGACGAACTCTTAATTTCCGCGTGTTGATGCTTTTTAACAAAATAATCAATAAAACACCTTCGTAGTTCTTGAGCTTTCATAAATAAAGTTATAGTGAATCAGGACTCTATTTTAGCAGTAATCAACTTGAATTTTCAAGTCTCCTCTGAGATACTAACCAAGCTATTAACTTTCAAAGTTATGGGTAAAAAAAATAAGAAAAAAACGCTTGAATCCACACGTAAAAATAACAATGAAAATATAAGCGGAATAAAGTCGGCCAAAAAAGAAAAAAGCAAGATTCTTAAAAAGCTTCTTTCTAGCAGTATACTAAGTAAAAAAGCCAAAAATCACGAGAGAAAAATAGAAGAAAAAATAGCTCTAGATGAACTTGAAATTGTTGCTTTAACGCCGCCTCCCGCTAAACAAAAACAGAAAATAAAAGGAGGTATTTTAATGATGATCGGTGCTTTTACCTTACTTTTTATTGGGTATTTTTTATTTAGTAAATTTTTTAGACCTCAAAATTTAGCTGAAATTTTGCCTGCAGAAAAAACTTTAGCCCTTTTGGAGGTAAATATTGACCCAGCCGATACCAAGTCTCAGCAGTTTAAAATGTTATTTGAAAAATATCCTGCCTATAGTGCCGAAAATTTTGTAAAACTTTTTTCTCTTATATCTCCTTTTAATTATGAAAAAGAAATAAAGCCATGGCTAGGCAGAAGAATGGGGATAGCTTTAATCGCTTTAGGAAACACAGAGAGAGCATTAACACGTTTTTATTTTGTGGAAACCATGGATAAAACTTTGACCGAAAAGGCCTTCATGACTTCCCAGAATAAATATTTCTCCCAGGTAGATAGTTCCTATAAATATCAGGATTTTACGCTATACCAATACGAAAACAAGCTCAATCCTTCCTTCCGTTTTAATGCTACTTTTGTTAATAATTATTTAGTATTAGCGGAAAATGGCGAACTTTTAAAAGGTTTTATAGACACCTACAAGTCAACAAAATTAAGTGACGATCCTACCTACAAAACAGTTGCTAATAATTTACCTCAATCTGGATTGGCTTTTGGCTATACTCATCTGCAAAAACTTTTAAATGAATTAGAGCGAGATCCTGTTTTCTTTGCGGAAAAAGGTCAGGATATTGCGGCCCTAAAACCTTTTTTGAATTTATTTAGTGCCCAGGGAGTAAGCATTATGGCAGAAAAAGAGTTGCTAGTTGCTCAAACTTTTACAAGCATCGACAAAGAGATCATCAGTGGGGGAAGTTTCCTGAATTTTAACGAAAAATATCAGGGAAAATTATTAAATTTAATCAATGAAGATCCGGTTATGGTGCTTGGTGGTCACGATCTTACTAAGGAGCATAACCGCCTACAGGATATTTTTAAAGCTGGAACCCAAACCTCGTCGGTTATTTTTGACGGTGTTCTGGAGGCCAAGAAAGAGCTTTATTTTGGCAAAGATGTAGATTTAAAAAAGGATCTTTATCCTCTTTTAGAGGGAGAGTATGCGGTATCTATAGAGAATAATTTTGAAAATCCGGTCATAACGCTTTTCTTGGAATTAAGCGATGGTTCAAAAGATGCGGCACGTTTAGAAAAAGCAATGAATGAGTTTATAAAAACAAACGGTATTTTTTCACCAAAATTAAGCGATGTAACTTTACCTGACGGCACTAAGGGTAGAGAGGTAATTGCCAACCCTGAAATAATTAAGCGCCAAGATGAAAATCACAATGGCACTGCTATAACCACCTTAGTTTTAGGGGAAAGCGGTTGGTCTATACATTACGCTTTACTGGGTGATGTTGTCGTTTTTAGTAGTAGTAAAGAAAATTTAACAAAAATTATCGATCGTCATGACGGTAAAATTGCTACTAATCTTACGACTACTAAGGATTTTGCCAGTGACATAAGGCCAATTTTAAAAACGGCTGATCAAATGTATACCCTAAAAATTGGAGCACTTTCATCCATTTTAGGCTTTGACCAAAATACAGAACTTTCACCATTTTTACTGCCTTTTTCCAGTTTTACCGTTACTAAAAATTTCTTTGATGATGGTATCTCCGAAATTTATTTGATCGAGGTTATTTAAAAAAAGCTCACTAAAGCTACACATGGCCAAAAAAATACTACGAGATCTTGAGAAAAAAGGTTCTTTAATTGTCTCACTTAAAGACATTGATTTTAGTGAGGTGGAAAAGAAAAATCATCTTTTAGATCTTTCCTTAAGTGACAGTCGTAATCTTATTATTAAGAGCAGTAAAAGGAAAATGGTTGATAATGTACTATCTCAAAAAGCACCTCAAAAGGTGGTATATTTACAGATCGATGCTGAAGCACAAGGAAAAAATCTACAGATGAGTGAGGTTATAAGACTTGCTGCCGCCGGAATTTTTATTTTATTTTTAATCAATCTTACCAACGTCTACCAGCGAGGAATTATTATAAAAGATAATGTAATAGCCTCAGCTGCAAGCGGTTATGAGTACATGCTTCAGGCTGGAAATAAAGCAAAAGATGCTAACTATAAAGCCGCTGAAAATGATTTTGGAGCGGCCGGTGGTAACTTTGATGCCGCTCTGGAAACTATTCAATTTTTACAGTCACATCAAAACGCTTTTTTTGCTCAGGAAAGCATGACACAGTCAGCACAATCATTATTGGAGGCCGCCAAAAATATTGCTTTAGCAGGGCAAGATTTCGCCAAAGGCATAGAGAATTTACAGCGGTTGCCATCACTTGTTTTATCCTCAAATTTACCATCTGATGATGGATCTAAACCATCAAGTGAAGGGACATCACTTACGGAAAAACTTAAACAGGATCTTAGTTTTATTAAAAAAGCCCGTGAAGAAATTCAACAGGCACAAGAATATCTTTTACAAGTCAGTACCGATATTTTACCGGAAAAATACCAAAGTAAACTTACCAAAGTTCAGGAACTTATAAACAAACTTTCAGCCTTATTAAATAGCACTGAAAGCAAACTACCCGCATTTCTTGACCTGCTCGGAGATCGCTATCCTCATCGTTATTTAATCTTGTTGCAAAACGATACTGAGGCTCGCCCCACCGGAGGTTTTATAGGGAGTTATATCCTGGCAGATCTTAACGATGGCTACATCACCAAAATGGAATTTCATGATGTTTATGATGCCGATGGTCAGCTTCAGGAGGAAATCCCAGCGCCGGAAGATATTGCTATCGTTAGTAAAAATTGGCGTTTAAGAGACTCTAATTACTCTCCCGATTTTACTTTTTCAGCAGAAAAGGCGGCCTGGTTTTTGCAAAAAGAGAAAGGCCCAAGCGTTGATACCGTCATTGCTATAAATCAGAATTTCTTAGCAGATCTGTTAAAAATTACAGGACCTGTACAACCCGATGGGCTACAGGCAGCGCTAACAAGCGATAACTATCAGCTAGTACTTTCTTATATCATTGAATCAAAATTATTCGGAGCCGAAAATCCCAAAGATATTCTCGGT
>CAYMDR010000036.1:0-2218 GCA_964389195.1 uncultured Candidatus Peribacteria bacterium
CATTGCGACCCATGGAGGACGTAAAGGTAAATCTGATACAGCTCTTAAAACTGCTGAAGCGGGTTACCTAACTCGTCGTTTGGTAGATGCCGTACAAGACATCATCATCAAAGAGTACGATTGTGGTTCAACTCATTCCCACTTCGTAACTCGTGATGATAGTAACCTGATTGGTGAACAGTTTGAAAGTCGTGTGTATGGTCGCGTCTTAGCTGAACCCATCGTAAACAAAAAAACTGGCGAAGTATTAGTAGAAAAAGACGAAGAAATTGATAAGGAGATCATTAAAGTTATCGAAAAAAATAAGATCGATGAGGTTGAAGTTCGTTCCGTTATGACCTGTCTTACCAAAGGAGGAATATGCGTAAAATGTTATGGTAAAGATTTAGGAACCAATAACACCGTAGATATTGGTACAGCTGTAGGTATTATTGCCGCTCAAAGTATTGGTGAACCTGGTACACAGCTAACAATGCGTACCTTCCACATGGGAGGTGTAGCCGAAGAAGGCGATATTACTCAAGGTCTTACCCGTGTAGAAGAACTTTTTGAAGCTCGAAGTCCAAAAAATCCAGCGATCTTAAGCGAAATTAATGGTATTGCCAAAATTAGCCAGAAAGCCGGTTTAACCGAAATTTTAGTCACCAGTGAAGAACCGATCGAACTGGACTACACCTTTGTTCCAGAATATGTACCTACCGTTAAAGTTGGTGACACCGTAAAAGAAAAAGATGTCATTGCCCGCAACGAAAGCAACAAGAGCGTTATCCGTGCCGAAGTAAAAGGCAAGGTCACAAAAATGACCGTAAACACTATCTTCATTCTTAGTGAAGAAAATGCCGTTAAAAATTATAAAGTACCTTTTGGAAGAACCATTAAAGTAACAAATAACCAAAAAGTAAAAAAAGGTCAGCCTATCACTTCTGGACATTTAAATCTTAGAGATTTGATGCGTCTCACCAATCTTTATACCGTTCAGAAGTATATTATGACGGAGGTTCAAAGCATTTATGCTTCTCAAGGCCAAACCATTAATGATAAGCACATCGAAATCATCGCCCGCCAAATGCTCTCTAAAGTTAGAGTTTTGGACGCAGGCGATACCAGCGCATTACCTGGAGAACTTATGGATATCATGCAGTTTGAGCTATTAAATAAAGAGATGGAACAAAAAGGAACCAAACAAGCTCAATCTGAACGCTTGCTCTTAGGTCTCACTCGTGTTTCTCTCTGTACTGATAGCTGGTTATCCGCCGCATCCTTCCAAGAAACTATCCGTGTATTAGTTGAAGCCGGTACCACCAATAAAGTCGACTTCCTTGAAGGGTTAAAAGAAAACGTTATTATTGGTAAATTAATCCCAGCCGGTGAAACTTACCGCAAACGTCATCCTGATGTTGTAAATCTTCGTTTAAAGATGCAAAGCAAAAAGACGAAAGCAGCAGCAGAAATGAAGGCAGAAGAAGAAACAGCTCTTCCCGTTTACGCTATAATTTAATACGCACATAGTGCGGAGAACAACAAGCTCTTGCAATCTTGCAAGAGCTTAGGTAAAGTAACCAGGCCACGCGCGCAAAAAAGCGAAGTGGATACCATGAATAACCAGTTCTGCCCTAGCAGAACACCAAACCTTAAAAACTATGCCAACTATTAATCAACTCGTCAGAAAGCCACGAAGGAGAAAAAACTATAAGTCAAAAGCACCAGCTTTACAGGCAGGCTTTAACAATATTAAAAACGTACCTATTAAACTTTATTGTCCACAAAAACGTGGTGTTTGTCTTAAAGTAAGCACCATGACACCTAAAAAACCGAACTCAGCTCTTCGTAAAATCGCCAGAGTTCGTCTTACCAATGGCATTGAAGTAACAGCTTATATCCCTGGCGAAGGACACAACTTACAAGAACATTCCGTAGTTTTAATCAGAGGAGGAAGAGTAAAAGATTTACCTGGTGTACGTTACCATATCATCCGTGGTAAATTGGATACACAAGGTGTACAAGGCCGTAAACAAAGCCGTTCCGTATATGGAGCAAAGAAACCTAAAGCCTAAAAATAATTTATATAATTACTAATCGTAAAGAGAAATGCCTCAAAAACGTTGCCAATACATACCAGAAGGTTCCAATCCACTTCAAGAAAAGTTTATTAACTGCATCATGAAGCAAGGTAAGAAAAATGTTGAGTAAATTCTTGCGCATAGGCAACAGATTTTGA
>CAYMDR010000036.1:2228-3068 GCA_964389195.1 uncultured Candidatus Peribacteria bacterium
TCCAGTAGAGGTAAAACCAGGCCGCCAACTTATGTTAGCTTTCCGTTGGATTTTAGACGCAGCTCGCGGTAAAAAAGGTGCACCTATGGCCAAAAAATTAGCTGATGAGCTTATGGCTGCTGCTGCTGGTGAAGGCAACGCCATGAAGAAAAAAGAGGACACTCTCAAGATGGCTCAAGCCAATAAAGCTTTTGCTCACTACGCTAAGTACTAATACGTCTACACTTTTATAAGTTAACACCCTTTTCCATTTGGGTATTTTTCTGTACAATACCGAGGGTCTCCAAATTATTAATTCTTAATTCATTACCCCCTCCCCTATGAAGTTTCTCAACAGCCTCTCCCCTTATGCACACTGGCTTTTACGTTTATCGCTAGCTGCAGTATTTCTTTATCATGGTTTTCCAAAA
Organism: uncultured Candidatus Peribacteria bacterium; assembly: GCA_964389195.1. Taxonomy (GTDB): domain Bacteria; phylum Patescibacteriota; class Gracilibacteria; order UBA1369; family UBA1369; genus CAYMDR01. The sequence continues at coordinate 2,639 of CAYMDR010000036.1, forward strand.
TTCCAAATGTTAAACCAGATGGCAGAAATGATGCACCTTCCGCTATTCGTAGCAACCTTAGTAGCATTAGCAGAGGTTGGTGGTGGTGCTCTTATTATCGTAGGCGGCTTTTCTAAAGACTGGATAACACGTGCTGGCGGAGCTATGATCGCTATTGTTATGATTGGAGCTATTGTCCTCGTTCACGGTCAAAACGGTTTTGACTTAAGCAAAGGTGGTTTTGAATACGTCATGGTTCTACTTGCCATCTCGCTCTACCTTGTGATCAAAGGTAACAGCATCAATCACGCCGGGAAAAAATAGGTTGTAAGTTTACCATGCTCAAAGCTATCCTTATCGATTGCATTCCTCCCAGTATTAACAAAAAGGAGGCTGAGTTTCGATTACAAGAAGCAGAAAGTTTAATCAAAACCTATGGTGGAGTCGTGCT
>CAYMDR010000036.1:3078-10140 GCA_964389195.1 uncultured Candidatus Peribacteria bacterium
CCCCACTATTCCACCTATATTGGCAGTGGCAAAATAGACGAAATCATTGCCGAAAATAAAGAGCTGCAAGCTAATATCGTCATCATTAATAACGAGCTAAAACCGCAACAAACCTATAACCTTGGCGAAAAATTCAGACCGCATAACCTACAAGTTTGGGATCGCATCGATCTTATTTTAAAAATATTCCAAAAGCACGCCACCACTAACGAAGCCAAATTAGAGATTGAATTAGCCAGCATTAGACACATGGGACCACGCATTTATGGCATGGGCATGCAATTAACACGCCAAGGCGGCGGTATTGGAACCAAAGGTGCTGGAGAAACCAACCTTGAAACGATGCATCGCCATTTAGACAAAGCTGAACACCGCATCAAACAAGAGCTTGAAAGATATAGACAGGTTCGCACCCTCCATCGCAACGCCCGCAAACGCAAAGAGTTCAAAACCGCCGGCATCATCGGCTACACCAACGCCGGCAAAACCAGCCTCTTAAATGCCCTCACCCACAAAGGTGCCTACACCGCCGACAAACTTTTCGCCACCCTGGATACCCGCATCGGCAAAATGGAACTCCGAAGCGAAGCGCAGGAGGCGCCCGCCCCAAGCGGGCATAGCAACCAAGCGGGAGCGGCGCGAGCTCCTTATCATGAAGAAATCCTCATCTCCGACACCATCGGTTTCATTCAAGACCTACCAACTACTCTCATCAAATCTTTCCAATCAACCTTAGAAGAAACTATCCAGGCCGACCTTCTACTCCATGTCATTGATATTAACGATCCTAAACTTCTCGATAAAATAAAAGTTGTAAATGTGATCCTTGCACAGATAGATGCACTGCACAAACCCACGCTTTACGTCTTCAACAAAATTGACCTCCTGCCAAAATCCTCAAAAAACCCTTCTAAACTTAAAAAAGCTGCCCAACAAAAAATCGACCAACTGCAAGAACAGTTTCAAAAATTTCAACCCACTTTTATCTCAACCTATAGTTTAGAAGGAATCTTAGAACTAAAAGCCACCATCCAAAAAGCTTTGAGCCAATAGCCCGTTCTTATTATCCAACCCACACTGACCAAGGTTGTTAGTATTAAAGCAAAACCAATATCTGGCATAAAGGAGACAATCTCCCAAAAAGGCGCTATAAATTGCCATGCTATCCATAAAAATCCTGCGGTTATAGCAAAGTTAATCAGCAAAGGAAAAACAACACGCCAGATTATTTGCTTCCAGGTACGAGGACATTTTTTATTATCGGCACGCCAACGACGAAGCGTAATAAAGGACCAAATGAGCCAAACTATTTGCAATACTGTTGTGATAATAATAGTTAAATAAACACCCAAAATAATTCTTTTAAAAAGCAGATAATCCCGTGGCACTTTCCCTACAAGTAAACTCGTCGTACCGGAGACCATCTCTTCAAAAGCAGGAGATAAGCGAAAATGACTAGCATTCATTAATAATATAAAACCCCATTTACCTTCCGGAATAAGGGTCATCTCAGTATGAAAATGGCCGGTATCACCATCATGCCAAATAACCGGGATATCGTTAAACGTTCTAAGTGCCCAACCCATACCATAAAAAAGGTTACTACCCTCCATCATTGAGACCCCTGGAGCATGAAGTTGCGCAATCCCAGCAGCAGAAAGAATAGCGTTTCCGTTATAATTTCCATCATTAAGTTGAGCCATAAGATAATGCGTCATATCTTCTGCACTAGAAATAATAAAACCTACCGGTACAAAACTGGGAGGATAAGGAACCTGGTCTGCTGCAACCGGAATGCCAAAGGGCAGATGGTAGCCTGTAGACATGCCATTCGCTAGAGCCTTTTCTTCAGACGTAAAAGTTTGCTCCATTTCCAGCGGATCAAAAATATGAGTTTGAACATAATCTTCATAGGTTTGGCCTGACACTTTTTCTACAATAAGACCAAGAACAATATAATTAGCATTACTATATTCATAACTCTCCCCAACAGGTCGTGAAAGTTGAGCAGTGGTAAGCGTTTTAACCCACACCTCTAAAGAACTGTCTCTTTTTTCCCCTTTGGTAAGAGGTTGATTGCCGGTTTCAATCGAAAGTCCACTGGTATGATTAAGCAGCTGACGAACCGTTATAGTTGAAGAGGCCTGAGCATCCGCAACTTGAAACCACGGTATATAATTTTGAACCGGAGCATCAAGCTCTATTTTGCCTTGCTCCACCAACTGCATAATAGCAAGAGCCGTAAAAGATTTTGAAGTCGACCCAATAATAAAAGATGTCTGCGGCGTAACTTTTTTCCCCGCATCATTCATCACCCCAAAAGTTTGCACATGAACCACTTTATCTCCTTGAACAATGCCCAGAGCCATACCTGGGATATGCGCCTCCTCCATCTTGGTTTGAAGATAGCTATCTATTGCCACAAAATCCGGCGCCACAGGTGCAGCTCTTACTAAAGAAAGAGGGAACACCACTAATAAAGCCGCTATCGCCAAAGATTTAGAAAAAGACAACATAAGAAAAGTTAATAAAAAACACTACACTTCGTTTTACCATTTAAAATGCCGCATGAATAGGAGCTATTTTTAAATTTCTTTACTTTGCAAAGTATACCCTTACAATAAAGATATACTTTTTAGCCAATTTATAATTCCAATTTTATGACCGACCTAACTAAAAATTTATCCCCAGAAATCGCCCAAAACCGCAAACCCACTTATCCTATTAGCTCTTTTATTTTAAACCGCTGGTCACCCCGCGCCATGAGTGGAGAAGAGATCACTCAAGATGAACTCATGTCCCTTTTCGAAGCCGCACGCTGGGCACCATCTTCATACAATAATCAACCATGGCGTTTTATTTATGCACGCCGCAACACGCCAGCTTGGGAAAAACTTTTTAATCTCATGGTCGAGTTCAATCAATCATGGACAAAAAATGCAGCCGTCCTTGTACTCATTGTCTCCGCCAAAAATTTTGATCATAACGGTGAAGCTAACCACACTCACAGTTTTGATGCCGGTTCCGCCTGGGAAAACTTAGCTCTTGAAGCCGAAATGCGCAACCTTGTTACCCATGGCATGGCAGGCTTTGATTACGACAAAGCACGAACCGAACTCAATATTCCTGACGATTTTCAAGTTGAGGCACTCATCGCCATCGGCAAAAAAGGTAAAGTTCAAGATCTACCAGAAATGTTACAAGACAAAGAAAAACCTTCCGATCGCAAGCCTCTGAGCGAAATCGTCATGGAGGGAGAGTTTAGGAAATAGACGACCTTCGCTTGACTTCACAAACAGAATAAATATAATACGAAAGCCCTGTTTAGGGGCATGCACGAGTAAGACAAGTGCGCAAAAATTGTTCATTCTTAATTATTAATTGTTAATTCAAAAATCTATGTCCCAGGAAGGCCTTAGTCATCTCCGTAACTTCGGTATTATTGCGCATATTGATGCCGGTAAAACCACCACCACCGAACGTATCCTTTTTTACACCGGTAAGAACTATAAAATCGGTGAAGTGCACGAAGGTGCTGCCACTATGGACTGGATGGAACAAGAACGCGAACGTGGTATTACGATTACTTCTGCCGCAACAACCTGCGCATGGAAAGATTGTCGCTACAATATTATTGATACCCCTGGCCACGTAGATTTTACAGCCGAAGTAGAACGCAGCTTACGCGTACTTGATGGGGGTGTTGTCGTTTTCGACGGCTCACAGGGCGTGGAACCTCAATCTGAAACAGTATGGAGACAAGCCGACAAATACGATGTACCTCGTATCGCTTTCGTAAACAAGATGGACAAAATTGGTGCTGACTTCTTTATGAGTCTTAAATCCATTCATGATCGTTTAACCCCAAACGGCTTTGCTATTCAACTCCCTATCGGTTTTGAAGGCAGCTTTTCAGGCGTTGTCGACCTCGTAGAAAAGAAAGCCTACACCTTTGAAGGTAAACACGGTGAAATTATCAAAGAAATTCCTGTGCCAGAAGATATGGCCGACCTGGTAGAAGAGCACCGCCGCATCCTTATTGAAAAAGTTGCCGAAAATAATGAAGACATGACCGACAAATACTTAAATGGCGAAGAGTTTAGTATCGAAGAGCTTAAAAAAGGTATTCGCAATGGTGTTGTAAAAGGGAAAATCTACCCAGTATTCTGCGGAAGCGCTCTTGCTAATAAAGGAGTGCAATTAGTACTGGATGGTGTAAACGCTTACCTGCCTTCACCTTTGGATATTGCCGTAGTAAAAGGAACAAACCCTGATAACAACGAGGCGATTGAAAGAAAAACCGTAGACGATCAACCTTTCTCTGCCCTGATTTTCAAAATTGCTACCGATCCTTTCGTTGGAAAACTAGCCTTCTTCCGTGTGTACTCTGGAAAATTAAGTTCAGGAAGTTATGTTCTTAACTCCTCTACCGGCAATAAAGAGCGTATCAGCCGTTTGCTCCAAATGCACGCCAACAATCGTGAAGAAATTAAAGAGGTTCACGCCGGCGATATTGCAGCAACCGTAGGCTTACGTGGAAACTTTACCGGTCACACGCTCTGTGACCCAGAAAAGCCAGTTATCCTTGAATCCATCACCTTCCCAGAGCCGGTTATCCAAATTGCGATCGAACCAAAGACCAAAGCCGATCAAGAAAAAATGGGTATTGCTCTTCAAAACCTTGGTGAAGAAGACCCAACTTTCCAAATCAAATCCAACGCCGAAACTGGCCAAACGCTTATTGCCGGTATGGGTGAATTACATTTGGATATTATCGTTGACAGTATGCGTCGCGAATTTAAAGTTGAAGCCAATATTGGTAGACCTCAAGTTGCTTACCGTGAAACTATTCAAGTAGAAGCAGATGCCGAAGAAAAGTATGTAAAACAGTCAGGTGGTCGTGGTCAATATGGACACGTTCTTATTACCGTTAAACCAAATGAACCTGGTAAAGGTTACGAGTTCGTCAATAAAGTTACCGGAGGAAGAATCCCACGTGAGTTTATCCCAGCCGTTGATAAAGGTATTAAAGAGGCTCTCACTCGCGGTATTTTAGCAGGCTATCCAGTGGTAGATGTTATGGTTGAACTCTACGATGGTTCCTACCATGATGTGGATTCCTCTGAACTTGCGTTTAAGATCGCCGGATCACTCGCTTTCCAAAAAGGTGCACGTGCAGCCAGCCCAGTAATTCTGGAACCGATCATGAAAGTGGAAGTTACAACCCCTGAAGAGTTCTTTGGTGACGTAATGGGTAACCTAAGTTCCAAACGTGGTCAAATCTACGAAACCTTCAACCGCGGTATGGCCAAAGTTATCCATGCCTATGTTCCACTCGCCGAAATGTTTGGTTACGCAACCGATCTTCGTTCCATGAGTCAGGGTCGTGCCAACTACACCATGGAGTTTGCGCGTTACGACAAAGCCCCAAACAACGTCGCTGAAAAGATTATTGCAGAGAAGGGCGCGAAGTAAAAACCTTACATATTAAAGATAAAAAGCCGGCCGTTGAAGCCGGCTTTTTTGCTCCTAAGTTCATCTTTATCCCCCATGTTCATCGGACACCTGCCGGCAGCTTACATTCTCACCAAAAAAATTCAGAGCAAGTTCAAAACGGATCGTTACCTTTTAATAGGTTTACTGGCCGGTATCTTGCCAGATCTTGATCTCTTCTATTTTTATCTCATCGACAATAAACAAAACTTACACCACAGCTACTGGACACACATACCTTTTTACTGGTTAATAATTGCTATAATAACAGTTTTTACCCTTCATCTTTTCAAGAAAAAAGCTTACACCGTTGCTGCTCTTATTTTTTTTAGCAATATTTTTTTACACCTCACGCTAGATACTATCGTGGGAAAAGTTGAGTGGCTTTATCCGCTCACTAATACAAGCTATTACCTATTCAATGTGCCAGCTATCTACGATTTCTGGGTATACAATTTTATTTTTCACTGGACCTTTTTATTGGAGATTGGAGTCATAGTTTGGGCAATCTATCTTTCCCTTAAACAAGGTAAACGAAAAATCACATAAAATTCTCTTGCATTCCTATTTTTTTTCCGATAACATCTCTTCGCGTTTTAGAAAAAAGCGCATACATCCCTTTGTAATTAATTTGTAATCTTAACCACTATGGCAGACGTATTCCAACGTAACAAACCCCACTTAAATGTTGGTACTATCGGTCACGTAGATCATGGAAAAACAACATTGACCGCAGCGATTACTTTCTACTGTGCTACAAAAGGTATGGCAAAGGCTAGAAAATACGATGAAATCGACAATGCTCCAGAAGAAAAGGCACGTGGAATTACTATCGCAACTTCACATCAAGAGTACGAAACTGCTAACCGTCACTACGCACACGTTGACTGTCCTGGTCATGCCGATTATGTAAAGAACATGATTACAGGTGCTGCTCAGATGGATGGTGCCATCCTTGTAGTATCTGCTGCTGATGGTCCTATGCCACAAACTCGTGAGCACATTCTTTTGGCTAAACAGGTAAACGTACCTTATATAGTAGTGTTCATGAATAAGATGGACATGGCTGACCCAGAAATTGCTGAACTTTCCGAAATGGAGGTTCGTGAGCTTTTAACTAAATATGGCTACGACGGCGAAAAGACTCCTTTCATTAGAGGATCTGCTCTTAAGGCGCTCGAAAATCCAACCGACCCTGTAGCTAGCAAATGTATTCAGGATCTTCTTGATGCTTTGGATACCTTTATTCCAGAACCAAAACGTGATCTCGACAAGCCATTCCTTATGCCAGTTGAAGATGTATTCTCTATTAAGGGACGTGGAACTGTTGTGACTGGTAAGATTGAACAAGGTGTCATCAAGCTCGGTGATGAAATCGAAATCCTCGGTATCCGTGACACTGTCAAGACAACAGTAACTGGTATCGAAATGTTCCATAAGCTCCTCGATCAAGGACAAGCTGGTGACAATGCAGGTCTTCTTCTCCGTGGTATCGAACGTACTGACGTTGAGCGTGGACAAGTTCTTGCAAAGCCAGGATCTATCAAGCCTCATACTAAATTCGAAGCT
>CAYMDR010000037.1:0-10035 GCA_964389195.1 uncultured Candidatus Peribacteria bacterium
GTGGACAGTTAGTTAGTTATTTTGAGCGCCCCTTTCATGATATCGTAAAAGAATTTGGGCTTGATTTAGCGGCAAAAGCACAGGATGAAATTATTTCCGCCTGGGAGTTACTTGAAGAAATTTCGCGTGAGGCTAAACTACAAACTCCAATTACCCAGTTTACCGGATACGCTGGATGCAAAAGTCTTGAACAGCTTCTTCCACATCTTGAAAATAAATGGTGGCGATCTCAAGCCTCAATCAAATTTGATTCAATCTATGTGGCGAAAGAGGCTGAGTTTTTAAATAAAATTCCTGAGAAATACAAAGATTTGTATGCGATAATTTCTCAAAAAGAAATCCTGGATCTTCTTGAAACCAATAATAAAGAGTATTTAGTAGCTTTATCGTCACGCAAAGGCTGTATGAATAGCGCTCTTTTCTGTGAAGAACTTGCGGGATATATGTTACAGACTTACCCCGATAGATTTAAATTAATAGAACATACTCCTATAAAAAAAGCAGTTCTATATAAAAATGAGGGTGTTTTACTTACCGATACGCATAGTATTACCGCCAATAAAATAGTGCTTTGCACGAATGGTTTTGAGAATATTTCCATTGAAAATAAGCGGGGAGGTGACATCGATACCAAATTTCATGAATTGGTAAATGGTGTTGTTGGTTACATGGCCGGTTATCTTGCTCCGCTGAATAAACCTCCAACTGCCATCACTTATTTTGTCGGTAATTCCAGTAGTGATGAGAATCTATCTGAAACGCAACCCTATGTTTACCTCACTCGTCGCGTTTTTGGGATGGATAAAAACGAACAGCATACCCTAATTTGCATAGGTGGCCCTGAATCACAACTTGATGAAAAAATAAAATATGTAAAATCAAGTTCTTTCCCCTCAAGTGCTGATGAAGAAATAGAAACCTTTCTGCATAAAAATTATAAAGATGCCCCGGAAGTTATCGATTACAAATTCAAATGGCACGGCCTTATGGGGTATACTAAAAATGGTATACGATGTATAGGCTCTGAGCCATGTAATCCAATACTTTTATATAATCTTGGTTGTAATGGTGTGGGGCTTTTGCCGGCGATTTATGGCGGAAAGCGCATTGCTCTTTTGCTAAAATACGGCAAGCTTCAGAAATCCATTTTTGACCCAGCAGATCAGAGGTGTTTACGGACTCAGGAGGAAACTGAAGGAGAATGAGTCTTTTTAGTATTTTATAGTTGCAACTCCCTCAAACTGATAAAAAGAAGGTATGCGGCATAGGATGCGAGTAATGCAGCTCCTGAAAAACGGCCAATTTCTTTACGGAAATAGCTTATAAGGAAAAGAAGAAGACTGATGGCAATCATAATGGCCATGTCAATCATCATAGCTGGTGAAAGTTCCAGAGGAGCAAAAGTGGCGACGATGCCCAGTATAAAAAATACATTCAAGGTGTTACTCCCAATAATATTTCCAATCGCAATTTCTTCTTTTTGCTTTCTAACAGCTACGATTGTCGTTGCGGCTTCCGGCAAAGATGTTCCAATGGCGACAATGGTCAGGCCAATAATACCCTGACTTACCCCAAGGAAACCTGCCAGGTTAATCGCATTATCAACGACTAATTTCCCACCTCCAATTACCGCAAGGAGTCCACCAATAATTTTTATGGAAAGATGAAGTACGCTTTCTTTAGCAAAGGTCTTTTCTTTCTGCTCCATTTCCGATTCCAATGCCTGGCTACTTTTAAAATTACCGAAAATATAGAAGAGAAATATAACAAAAAAAGATAGCAGTATAATGCCGTCACCCATTGTAAGGCGGTTGTAAGTCACATTGTGGTTTTGAAAAATTTGATCAAACCCTAAAACGAAAAGGACAATTCCGGAAAGGATGATGAAAGGGATCTCGCGTTTAATAAGTGTGTCGGGTTGGATTTTGACGGTTTTAATAAATCCACAAATTCCAAGGATTAAAGCGATGTTAGCAATATTGCTGCCGATAATATTCCCAATGACCAGTTGTCCACTATTAGAAAAACCGGCAAAAAGACTGACGATAAGTTCGGGAAGACTTGTTCCGAGAGCTACAAGGGTTATGCCTATAAAGAAATCGGAAATCTTGAGTCTTTTGGCCAATCCCGCACTTCCATCCACAAAAATATCTGCTCCTTTAATTAAGACTCCTAAGCCCAGTAAAAAGAAAAAAATGATCCAGAAGAGTGTCATAGGTTTTATTCCAAAAATATGAAGGGCACTTGGAGTTGTTTGATGTTTTCTAGGCGGTAGTCCAACATTTTTGAGCCGACGAAAACGATGGATACGTCTCCTTTTTCTACCAGGGATTCGATGTTTTCTTCTAAAGTGCCGGGGCGTCCTAAAAAGGTGAAATTTAGCTCTTTTTTGTTTTCGCCGGTGAGTCGTTCATTGATAGAATTAAAGCGAACTTCGGCAACTTCTTGGACCTCTTGCAGGAATTTTTCGGAGTATTTATCTTCGGGACAATGGAGTAATAAAATGTTTTCGACATGGTGTTTGTGCGCCCATTCGACGACTTTATCAATGCGTTCTAAAAAGCTATAACTGCGGCTGCAAAGTACCGCGATAGGCCCTTTATGATTTTGATGAGGGAAGGGGGGCAGATCATCGGCTACGCCCAGGAATTTTGCGACATACGGAGGAAGAGGTGGTTGCACCGCAAGGGTGAGCAGAATAACCCACATACCTACGGCGAGCGCGATATCGCTACCCGGAATGCCGGCGACTTTAATGCTGACTAAAAGTACCGCTGGGATAACGCCGGTTTCGCGGACAAAAGAAAGAAAGAGCAGCTCTTTTAAACCGATTTTATGTTTGCCTAAAGTGAAAGGAGCAAGGCTAAGAAACACAGCGAGCGGTCTGAGGACTACCATAAATAAAACTCCCATGATAATGCCTAAACCTGCAAATTCACGTAACGTAGCAAAGTTTACCAAGGTTCCAACGAGCAGAAAAATGAGTGGTTTCATGAACCCTTCAATCGTATGATTAAAAAAGTGTTCGACATGGGCTACATGTGAGCGTAATTGAAAAAGTAGACCGGCAATAAATACCGCAAGAAAACCGTTGCCTCCAAAAATAGTTGCAACGGTAAAAGTAAAAAGAGGCACTGCTAAAAATAGAGCGGCATCAGCTTCGCCTTCGGATTCATTTCGTTCTTTCCATTTACTCCAAGTATTTAAGATGTAATATCCGGCAATTCCCGCGGCTGCGCCAATAAAAATTACTTTAACAATCGCTATGACATTATCGAAAGTTAAAAGTACTTGGTAAGCTTCAAAAATGGAAGAAGGTGCATAATCAGCAACAAAAAGTACCAGGAAAATGCCTGTAATTAAAGCGCCGATAACATCATTTAACGCGCTTTCACTGACTGCGATATGTTTTACGCGTGGCTGGTGAAATAAAAGTGTTTTAAAACTTGGAATAATTGCCGCGGGATCTGTTGATGCCAGAGATATTCCCAGCAAAACGATAGCCGCAATCGGCATGCTGATGTGCATCCAGGTAGTGACTCCCGTTAAAGCAAGTGAAAAGGTGAGAGCCGTAATAACCGTTCCCACGAAAGCGAGGGAGGTAATAGGACCAATTAAACTCCGGAAGCGGGTAAAGGGCGTTTCAAGTCCTCCTCCAAAAAGAATTAACGTCGCGCCAATAATCGTTAACATGGAAAGAGCAATTGAGTTTGTGGTGATGTAAGAAAGAATATTTTGACTTACAAAACCAAAACAAATAGCTATCACAAAAGAGGGAAGGATAGTTGGCTTAGCAAGTTCGTAAGCGATAAATCCTAAGGTAAAAACGATGACGATATCCAGAAAAATAGGAATTATTTCCAGGTGTTCGCCATGGGCTAAAAAAGGAGAATGCAAAAACTGTGTAGTTCCCAGTGAAACCAACCAACTTAGCAGGAGCATAATGGCGATTAAACCGTAATTTTTTACATGAGTAACATGGTGAGTGCTCAGTTTCATATTCGTTTATATGGATAAGGATACGTTGAAAAATATCCTTATAGTATAGCATAAAAAAGGGGAAATTAGCAGGTTAGATTTGAAGCTCATTCAATTTTTTACTAAACTCCATATTTCTCCTTCATATACTCCACAGATGCTTTGATGAGTTGTTTTAAGACTGTTGTGTCGATGTCTGACAAGCGCTTGATGTAAAGGCAGGAGCCGCCGCTGATTTTGTGTTTGCCGATTGTGGCGATCAGTTTTTGATACTGGCTAAATCCCGCCATGATGTAGATGGTGAGGTTTTGTTTGCGAGGAGAAAAGCCAGTGATTGGCCAGTCGCCCTCTTGTTTGCTGCGCTCAGATTTGTAGTGATATTGGCCAAAGCCGATGATGCTGGTTCCCCACATGGTGGCTTTTTCTCCGGTTACCTCCGTGAAGATTTTTAGCAGCGCGTAGGCATCTTGGCGCTTTTTTTCATCTTCGACGGAATCTATAAACGCTGTGACGCTGGCCTTATTTTTTTGGGTTTTGAGTTCTGCCATAGGGAAAGTAACTATTTGGATTTTCCGATGTATTTTCGCAGAGCTAAAATGCCAAATACCATAAATACCCAGTAGAGTATTAAGGTTGTTCCGGCTACGATACTTAATGGCCAAAAGCCGTGTCTGCCCATCATGTTGCCATAGTATTCGTTCCCATAGTATTCGCGTGCCACGTCTTGAGGGATTATTGCTGTAGGATCGCAATTGCTTAATCTTTTACCCATGGCGATATGCATCTGTTTTTCACCGTCATCACCCATCATTTTTGACATGCGATTATTCATTGCTTCATGGTTATTCCCTGCCATTAAGCCCATATAGTAATCACCGAGTACATCAAAATCATCATCGGTTAAGTTTTTGCAATCAACCTCTTTTGATTGGAGTTTATCCCAAACCTCTTTCCCTTTTGCTTCATCTGCCGCTGTTTCACTTGTTCTTTGGGCAAAAACCGGTATTGCCAAGGTAAGGGTGAGTATGAAAACTGTGGCGAAAAATAGTTTTTTCATAGAGGTAGAGGTTAAAACGATATTATAAATTCTTTTGTCTTAGAATGCTATCTTTTTCGCTATATTTTTCTTGTGTCATATGCCCAATGGAGCAAGGCTTGGCGTTGTTTGCGTCGGCAGGTAAGATCGTGCGGGTGGCAATTTTTTTGTAGTTGGGCAATGTGGCGTTTTATAGCTTTCCATCTTTTGATTTGGCGTAGATCCTCCTCTGGTAAACGTCTGCCCATGTAGTAGCGGCAATACCATTGAAACCAGCCTCGTGGATCTGCCGGATGGATCCATCCTTTTTGGCGCCATACTTTAAGTGGTTGAGAGGCGTTAATGCCGAAGTAATTTAATTTTGGATCGTGGCGCTCTGGACAAAGTTTAGCTTTTTTATACCAGCTAGCGGGAAATTCTTTACGGCAATCGGTCATATATTTGCCGCCAAAAACACCAAGTTCGAGCATTGCTTGCGGTGTGAGTTCTGGTTTGAATTCAGGGTGGAAATTTTCTCCAATTGGTTCAGAAAGCAGATAACTGCTATGTTTTTGCATGCGGTCATGTATCTGTACGATTTTATTCATACGGAAATAATAGCATAGTATTAAAATTGTGCGTATTATGGTCTTCGTTGATATTATTAAATCTATTTATATGGAAAATGTTAAGGATACAAAGAAGATTATTGCTGGCGTTATGCTGGTTTTGGCTATATTCCTTGTTGTAATATTAAACCCTTTGGTGGTGGTTGATGCTGGAAATCGTGGAGTGGTTCTTAACTGGGGCGCTTTTCAAGGGCAGGTGATGGATCCGGGTCTTCATTTTCGTGTTCCATTGATGCAGGATATCGTGAAGATTAATGTTCAGACTGAGAAGCTTGAGCTTAAAGCATCAGCGGCCTATTCTCATGATTTGCAAGTTGTAACGGTAGAGAGTGTCTTGACCTATAATATTGATCCCAAAGAGGTTGGATTGCTTTATGCAGAGGTTGGTCCCTCTTATGAGGAAAAGATTATTAATCCAAGTTTAGAGGCTTCGGTTAAGCAGGTTTTTGCCCAATATACTGCGGAAGAACTGCTTTCAAAACGTGGTCAGGTTCAGGCAGAAATTGAAGAGGCTTTTAAGAAAACGATTGAAGGAAACCATATTATTGTTCAGCACTATGCATTAGTGAATGAATCTTTTAGTCCGGAATATGAGAATGCTATTGAGCAGAAACAGATTGCTGAACAGTCGGCCTTAAAGGCAAAAAATGATCTTGATCGTATTAAGATTGAGTCGGAACAGCGCGTGACGCAGGCAAATGCGGAGGCGCAAGCGATTAAAATTCAAGCCGAAGCTATTCAAAACCAGGGTGGGGCAGAATATGTTCAACTTCAGGCTATTGCTCGATGGAATGGTCAGTTGCCAACACAAATGCTTTCTGGAGGAACTGTTCCTTTTATTAATCTTGGTAGATAGTTTTACGATTGCTTGTACTTATACAACAAATCTTGAAGATGCTGAAATTAAGTTTATAATGCGGTAAAGTTTTTTTATTTTTTATTTCTCTGTTTTTATGAAGAAGTATTTCCAGTTTCTTTTAATACGTGTTTTATCTGTTTCTATGGTGTTTGTTATGGTGTTTGTGGGGGCTCCGTTTGTTGTACGTGCGGCTACTCTGAATGTTAACTCTTCACAGGATGTGATCAATGGTTTTGATGGTTTTTGCACTCTACGTGAGGCTATAACAGCTGCTAATACTGATAGTACGATGGGTATGGTAAATGGCGAATGTGTATCAGGTTCTGGTGTTGATACGGTTTCACTTCCTGCTGGTATCTATAATATGAGTTTAGGTGGTACGGATGATAGCAATGGTGGTGGTGACTTTGATCTTATGGCTGATGTTGTTATACAGGGGCAGGGTAATCTCCCTTCTAATACTGTTATTGATGCCAATGATATCGATAGAGTTTTTCATGTATTAGGTACAAATGTTGTTATCAATAATCTTACCATTACTGATGGTAACGCTCTTTTAGGTGGAGGGATGATGAATGGTGGTGGTGTTTTGGTTGCTAATAATGCGGATCTAAATTTGAATATTGTAAATTTTTCTTCTAATACTGCGGAAAAAGGAGGTGCTTTATATGTTGATGCTATGGGGCCGATGCTTGGTACAGCAACTCTTTCTAACGTGGTGGCTGATAGTAATACCGTTCCACTTGAAGGCGGAGCTTTTTACAACAAAGGTAATTTAATTCTCAATAGTACTTCGGTTATGAATAATAGTGCGACCGTTGCTGCCGGTATTTATAGCAATGGGGCTATGACCTTAAACGATAGTAATATTGCTAATAATACTGCTGTTCAAAATGCAGGAGGTTTGCAGCTTGATGCCTTTGATCCAGCGTTAAGTATTGTTACGATTAATAGGACAACCATTAAAAATAATGTTGCCGGTGTAAGTGGCGGTGGCATTTTTCATACGGCTGGAGCACTTACTTTGAAGGATACAACCATTAATAATAATACTGCTAATACTACGAATACGGTTAATAACCCTCCGGTAAGTGGCGGTGGAGTTGCTAATGTTGGTGGTGCGGTTGCTATTATTAATAGTACTATCAGCGGGAATACTATTACGAATGGTGTAGGTGGAGCTTTTGCTAATGTTGGTGGTTCAGCTAACTTTACTAATGGTACTATTGCCTTTAATAATGCTGAAAATGGAGGTGGCATCTATGAGTATAATGGTATGCCTGGTATGACGTTGCAGAATACGATTGTTGCCGGGAACATGAGTAGTAATGGTCAAACCGATGATATTGGTGGTGCTATTGTTTCTAATGGCAATAATTTAGTGCAGAACCCTTTGGGTGCTATGGGCTTAGTTCCAAGTGATATTACCGGTATTAATCCTAATCTTGCTGCTTTAGCTTTGAATCTTCCTGGTACAACGATGACGCATGCTCTTTTGGTGGGCAGTGCTGCTATTGATGCTGGTAATGATAATATTTGTGCTGATGCTTTAACGGTAAATAATTTGGATCAACGTGGGGCTGTAAGACCAAGTGGTAGTCATTGTGATATTGGTGCTTATGAATATGTATCTAATCGCAATGTGGATGTTGCTGTTTTGAAGACTAATAATGTTTATGTAGTTAATCTTGGTCAGAGTACGACCTATGTTATTAAAGTTAAAAATATGGGTGGCATTGATCTTAATAATATTCAGGTTACGGATACTTTGCCTGCAAATCTTACGAATGCTTCTTGGACTTGTGCCATCACAGCAGGGAGTGGTAGTTGTGCGAATGCCGGCCCTGTGAATGGTAGTATTAACTCTACCGTGAATCTTACCGTTGGTTCGATAGCTACTTTTACATTGACTGCTACCGTGAGTAATACTGGTCTTAAAACGGTAAAAAATACGGCGACTGTTACTGTACCTGTTGGATATACCGATAGTGATCTTACCAATAATAGTTCTACCGATCTTGATAAGATCCGTCTTTCTTAGTTTTCTTAGCGAGACCTTGGGGTGGCATGAAAAAGGGTGGTTCTTTAAAAAAGAATCACCCTTTTATTTCTGGGTATAGCAACTTTTTATGGACTTGGTGCTAAACCTTTTTTTGATAAACGGTACATAATTCTGGCTACCTCTCTCCATTGAATTGGGGAGGTTGGGCGTAAATAAGGTCCGTTAAAGAGATGGTTTGCTTCTGCAAAATCAGCATATTCGCTATACCAGGTATTGTTATCGATATCGATGAAAGTAGGATTTATTGTCGATGGTTTCGTATTTGTACTTTCCATTTCTGGATCTGTATTTTTAATGGTGCGTTTTAAAAGGGCTAAGAATTCAATTCTGTTAACGATATTGTTGGGCTGAAATGTTGGTAGATCTTCTGACGATGTGTAGCCTTTGGCAATCCCTAAATTGTAAGCCTGACAGAGCAGATTGGTGCTTGCATCGTCAGTGGTAAGATCGGTAAATGGTTTTTCTTCTTGGCAGTAATCTTTTTGATCATCACTTAATTTAAAAGCTTCTAGTAAAAAAGTTACGGTTTCTGCTCTTTGAAGAAAACCTGTTTTTTCAGGGGTAAAGTCTTTAGCTGGTATGAGTTTTTGAATATAGGAAAGCGTTTTACTTTCGTATGCTAGTATTAGTTGTTGTTCCTTAGATATTGATGGATTATTATTGCCACTACTGTTTGTGTCCGGTGAGGAGGTTTGTGACGATGTCTCTTGAGAGGTGCTGGTATGGTCGTTGCTAGTGTTGTTTTGACCGCTACTGCTTCCACTTCCGCCGCTTCCACCTCCACCTTGGCCGCTTGGGTTAATTTGGAATGTTGTCAGTGTTAACGTGTTGCTGTAGTTATTGAAACTGTCGATTATTCTTATGGTACAGTTATTGTAAGTTCCTATATCTAACATGTTGAAAGTAATGGTATTAGAGCCTGCAGAAGCTCCAATAGGAACACTGGAACATGCTCCGCCATAGGTTATGGTACCAGCTTCGGTAGAGGAAAAGGTATAGCTTGGTGTAGTGTCGTTAGTTTGGCTAGGAATAGCTGTTACTTCTGTTAAAACCGGTGCGGTACTATCTACTGTAAAAGTGTTTATAGTTAAGGTGCTGCTATTATTGGCCGTATCGGTAACAGTGAGGTCACAATTGGTAAAGGTGCCATCGGATAATGTATTAAAAGTAATAGTGTTAGAGCCGCTACTTGCTGAGGTTGTGGCACTTGTACAGGAGAGATTACCATAAGTAATTGTTCCTGCTTCACTGGAGGTGAAAGTATAGTTTGGGGTGGCATCATTGCCTGAGCTTGGTACAAGCGTAACGGCTGTGAGTATTGGCGCTGTTAGGTCAATGGTGAAGGCGGTAACGCTTAGGGTGTTACTAGCATTGGTATCGATGTCGGTAACAGTCACAGTGCAGTTAGTATAAGTACCTGCGCTTAAAGTATCAAAGCTAATACTGTTGGAACCAGGTGTTGCTGTTGTTGTGGCACTTGAACATGCACCAC
>CAYMDR010000038.1:0-1333 GCA_964389195.1 uncultured Candidatus Peribacteria bacterium
AGTTTAGTTACAACATCGGCCTTAATTGCTGATAATGTAAGCGGTGAATTTGCTTTGCATGCATCGCAGGAGCTGCCCTTGGGTGATCATGAGGTGTATGTGAGTGCGACCCGTAAAAAAGATGGAGCACAAAGTGATAGTGTACGTATTTTATTTACGATCCAGCCCTCTTTTACGGAAAGTTTGTTAGGGGTTTTTGGAGGTGGTGATAGCCAAGATGCTGGGAGCTCTTTATCTCACTTAGTTGCTTTAGTTTCAGGGAAACAGGTGTCTTCTTTGTTGGTTGTGATGGTCGCGGTAGTTTTGCTTTTTGGTATTGGCTATTTGTATATACGAGTTTCTCGAACGCCGGTTTCCAAGAAGAAAAAGCGAACGTAGGCCTTGATACAACGCCTTTTAAAACATGCCATTTTTACCCAGGCCTCCTTTATAATCTTGGATGAATTTGGTAAAGAGGTCGATTTCTGGAATTTCCTCTTTTATTTTAGCAAAATAGAAGGTGGTTTTTGCTGGGTCAGTGGCGGCGTAATGGAGAGCTAGTTTAAGGTAGTAAAAGCCTTTTAATTTGCTGTTTGGGTAGTCCATGTGTGGGCGTATACCGCGTAGAGCAAAGTGTTCTAAGTTTGTTGGCGGCAGATCGGCATCTTGGCCATAAAGAAAAACAAAATTATAGGGGATAATATTCAGATCAAAATAATTGGAAGGAAGCAGATCAATAAAAATAGGTTTGCCGGGGTTCTCTAGCTGTTTTTTTTGAAAATATTTTTGGTCGGGACTTTTTTTGCCATAGTAAATTTCTAGCTTTATATCTGGGCGGATATGGTCGATTTCTTGTAGGTAATATAAAGGGAAAGTCAGATTGTCTTTTCCAATGGAAACTAAAAAGGCATTGGCAGGAAGACTTTCTAAAAGGTTGCGGTTAAAATCGTAAGCGACATAGTTAGTACTTTCATTGTTAGCAGAAAAATTTGTCAGTAATGCTAGTAATGGTAGTACCAAAAAAAGTGTGGATATCGTTTGAATGGTTGAGCGAGTACAGTGTTTTGTTAATTTTTCCAGCATCAAACTTATGCCCATTATGCTTATGATCCATAATAAAATGGTTCCCGAAATTAAAAAGGGACGCAGGCTGAAAAGACTCGAAAGATGCATCTGTTCACTCATAGGTGTAAAAACCAGTTGTACTGAAGAGTAAAAAAATAGCAGCAGTACTATAAAAACACCAAACTTTTGGTGCTTTTTAAGCAAATGATAAAGTCCCGGGATAAGGAAAAAAAGCGGTAAGAAAAAAAGTTGGCCAAAGCTTCTTGTCACCGGTATTGGGGTTGCTCTC
>CAYMDR010000038.1:1343-9677 GCA_964389195.1 uncultured Candidatus Peribacteria bacterium
TTAAAAAAAGAGTAAAGGCCAAAAATATTATTGATGCCGATTTGTAAAAGATGATCTATATTTTCTTGTGTGGAGATTTCCAGATTTACGCTTCCTCCATAGATTTTCCTATTCACAAAGCTGAAAAACTCTTCAAAAGTATTAAGAGCGGGATGTTTGATGTATGCTGGATTATTGTAAGGAGCGAGGCTACTCCGTAACGGAAGATAAAGATAAATACTCAGTCCTAAAGTAAAGAGCAAAAGGCATCCAATAACTAAATGGGGCTTTTTGATGAGTCGCCAATTTTTGGATAAGACAAAAAAGATGATAGGTGGACCTGCTAAAAACATTAAGTGGTGATTGGTTAAACTTAACCCACAAAGAAAGGCTCCCATATAAAGATAAAAGGTTTTTCCATGTTCATCCCATAAGAGTAGAAGCCAAATGAGAAGTACTAGGAAAAAGCTATGTAAACTATAAACTTCGGTGCGAAGTGCTTGTGACCAGAAAATATCGGTGAAAGCGAAAAATAAGCTTCCGGCCATGGCTAGTATGCTATTTTTGGTGAGTTTACGGAGCAAAAGATATAAAATGCCAATGGTAGCCG
This sequence comes from uncultured Candidatus Peribacteria bacterium, assembly GCA_964389195.1. Lineage (GTDB taxonomy): Bacteria > Patescibacteriota > Gracilibacteria > UBA1369 > UBA1369 > CAYMDR01. Next base: position 1,933 of record CAYMDR010000038.1, read on the forward strand.
CTGCAAAAAAAGCGGAAAGTATATTCACGCGCCAGCCTATATTGCCGAAAGGGATCAAAATAGTAAAAAGCTTGCCGAGCAGTGTGTGTAAGGGATACCCTGGTGGGTGCGCAATGTCTAATTTAGCGGCGGCAACAATTAGTTCGCCTGAATCTTCTGTCCCTACCGTTGGGTACAAGGTTAAAAGGTAAACGGTGTAGCTGGTAAAGAAAACCAGTAAAAAATCGAAAAAGAAGTTTTGTTTTATTTTATTCATGATCAATATTAAGGGGACAAAAAGCACGGTGATTGCAACTTCAACGGCTCTTATAACGGGCGCGTCGGGTGGTATTGGCTTGGAGTTTGCAAGGCTTTGTGCGCGTGATCATTATAATCTTATTATAGTGGCGCGCAGTGAAAAAGTTTTAGAGAAAATTGCTGCGGATCTACGAAAGGAGTATGGCATAGCGGTTACTGTTTTTGTAGGAGATCTTTCTATTTTAGCAACTGCGGAAAAATTGGTAGCGATGGTGGAAAGAGAAAATATAAAGATTGATCTGCTTATTAATAATGCCGGTTTTGGTGAGTTTGGTTATTTTAAAGAAACAGATTGGCATAAAGAGCTAGAGATGATGAATCTTAATATGGTGACGTTAACTTTTTTAACAAAAGTTTTTGTTAGAAAAATGGTGAATAAGGACAAAGGTAATATTCTTAATGTTGCTTCTATCGCAGCTTTTCAACCAGGCCCTTTGATGGCTGTCTATTTTGCTACAAAGGCTTATGTACTTTCTTTTTCAGAGGCGGTTGCTAGTGAGCTGCAAGGGACAGGTGTAAGCGTTACTGTTTTATGTCCTGGGCCTACTGTGTCAGGTTTCCAAAAGGCTGCTCACTTAGATTCATCTGCTGTTTATAAGGGTAAATTGCCTACCTCTCGGGAGGTGGCCGAGGCTGGGTATAAAGCTTTGAAAACCGGAAAAGTAGTGGTTGTCCCAGGGTTTAAAAATAAAATGCTTATTCAGCTTTTACGTTTGATGCCCCGTTTTGTGGTAAGAAATTTTATACGTAATGCCCAAGAGGTAAAGGCGAAGTGATGGATTAAAGCCCTAATTTGGCGGCAATGCTTTGCATGGCTTCAAGTGATATTTTGATAACCTCTTCCATAGGTAGATTAAGAACTTCTGGTGCTTGATTTACTACATCGCGATTTACACCCCTTGCAAACCCTTTGGTTTTTAGTTTTTTGAGTACGGATTCAGTTTTTACGCTGCCCAATTTTTTGTCTGGCTGTACTAATGCACAGGCAATCATTAAACCGGTTAATTCTTCGGTGGTGTACAAACATTTTTCCATTAAATTTGATGGGTCGATGCCACTAGCGGAGGGGTGATGTGCCTGTACAGCGTGAATAATAATTTCGTCAACGCCTTCAGCGCGCAAAATTTCAGCAGCTTTTTTAGTGTGTTCTTGCGGATTATCCTTGGTATATTCCCAGTCCATATCGTGCAGTAAACCGCAAATACCCCATAGTTCTGCATCTTGATTGAATTTTTGGGCGAAAGCTCTCATCACAATTTCTGCCCCTAAATGGTGATTGATCATAAAGGTTCCGTGGATATGTTTTTGTAAAAGGTCATAGGCCTGTTGGCGAGTGGTCATAAGGAGTGAAGTTAAGATTTACTGAACTATCAATATCATCTATTTACAGCTAATGGAATAGGTTTTACACTTTGAGTGTCAATATTTACTGACGACGGATGGCATGTCTTTTTTATAGTTTATAAATTTATGATTGAAAAACTTGTTACACTTGGTTTAACTCCCAAGGAGGCTCATGTTTATTTAGTGCTGTTAGAGTTTGGTACTCAGCCGGCTTCTGTTATTGCTAAAAAAACAACGTAGCCCAATACGACAGTTTTATTTTTGTGCGAACACCTTTTTAAAAAAGGTTATATTAAACGCGCGCAAAAAGGCCGAATCTTTTATTTTTATGCCGATCCACGGGATTTAGAGCAAGAAAAAAACCAGGAAATTGAGCAACAAAAAATGGTGCTCAAAGAAACTCTTCCGTTGCTGCGAGAATTTAAAAGCCCTTTTACCTCACCGCCTAAACTTTTGTTTTTTGAAGGGGTTGAGGGCTGTAAAAAGGCTTATTCGCTGCTTCTAGAAAGTAAAACAGAGGTATATGAGTTCGCCGCACATAATGATTTGATAAAAATGGGTGAAGGTTTTATGAAAAATTTTATTAAGGAACGTGTACGTCGGAAAATTTTTCTTTATGCCATTGCTCAAAGTTCTGAATTGCATTCCTATTTTCGTAAAAAAGATAAGATACAACAACGTGAACTTAAACTTTATCCTGCTACAATTGGTGGCCTTTATTCTTCGATCGATGTTTTTGAAGATAAAGTTTTACTGCTTAACCTTTATCATGATGCGTTTGCCATTTTAATTGAAAATAAAGAGGTGGCTGAAACTTTAAAAACGGTTCATAATTTGGCATGGAGTAGTAAGAGTTTTACTAAAAATGTTTGATTTCACATAATGTAACTATATGAAAAAAAGTCGATGGGGCGGTTTTATTTTGCTGGGGGTTTTCTTTATGTTTTCTTTCAGCGGCTGTATGGGAAATGGGTATGTTAAGGAGGGGAAAAAGGTATATCTTTATCAAAGTGGCTATACGGCTTATCCAGACTTTATGAAGCCTTATCAGGTTGGTGCGGGTAAGTTTAGGGTGGAAGGAGCAGATGCTGCTACTTTTGTGGGTTTGAATGATAAGTATGGGAAAGATAAAAATGCGGTGTATATGTTGGCGCGAAAAGTGGAGGGGATGGATCCGGACTCTTTTCAACTTTTAGCTGATGAATATTATGTGAAGGATAAAAATCATGCGTATTATGGCATAGCTGAGCCAAAAATTATTGAAGGTGCCGATCCTGACTCTTTTCTGGTGATTGACTACTTTCTCTCAAAAGATAAAAATGGCGTGTACTATCAGGATCGAAAAATGGTTGATGCGGATGCCGCTACTTTTGAGCTTTTAGGTACGAATGGATACGCCAAAGATAAACAGTTTGTTTATTCTAACGGCAATAGGATTGAAGATGCTGATTACGCCTCTTTTAAGGTTTTGGCCGATACGGAGTATGCTAAAGATAGCCACCATGTCTATTGGGCTGGCACGGTGGTGGAAGGAGCTGATGCTGCCACTTTTGAGGCTACCGATCTAAGTCGTGGCAAAGACAAAAATGGTGAATTCGATGCTTTGGATAGGGTTTAGAGCTTGATTGATGGGTAATCCTATAAGGGTTTGTTGTGCCTTGACCTAAATTAGTTAATACTATATACTATTAATAGTATTAACTAATTTAGGTGTATGAATATCGATATAAAAATAGTTCAGCAAATTTTATTGGCGGCACGGTTGATAGAAAGACCGACCGATAAAGTTTTTTCTGTTTTTGGTTTAACGATAAAAACTCATGAAATTTTGTTACTGATACAGCGTAAAGTAACTACAACAACACAACTTGCTGAGGCGATGGATTTGACACTTGCTGGTATTGCTCAGAAAACTAAGGTCTTGGAGCAAAAGGGTTTTATTAGTCGAAAGAGCGGTGAAGATTTGCGAGTGTGGCAATTTGAACTTACAAAAAAAGGAGTAAAGACCCTTAAGGATATCGTTTTCCTTTATGAATCTGTTGGCAAGAAACTTTTTGGTGGTTTTACTCAAGCTGAAAAGATGAGCACATTGATGATGCTGGAGAAAGTAACGGATCATGTATCAGGTATAAAAGATACTCACATTAAAAATTTTATAGCTCAGTTAAAAACTAGATAGATTGAGTAGGTTGTTTTATAAATTATTTTTTAATTTCTATAGTGTGAAAAATTACAATGTAGGTCGGTATATGAAGGCATCCCTATTAAGTTTGATGGTGATGACTCTCATGGTTATTATTCACCATGTCTATAGGTTTGGTTTTATTTTGCCCGTTGTGGTTCCAGCAATTTTTGGTCTTATTATGCCCTGTCTTTTAATGTATGGGTTGCAACGAGGAAAAAATAAAATGCTTTTATGGATACATGGCGGGTATACGATATTTATATCTCTTGGGTTTGGCCTTGAGGATGGATTTTTGGATCATGTTTTGAAAGCACTTGGTTTGCCACATACCGGTTATTTACCAGGGAGTCAGGATAAAGTTGTTCAGACATTTTACCATTTGTGGTCTCCTGAGGCCGGTAATTATTTTTATGAAACTACAGGGGTATTGCAGACAGTTATTGGCATACTCGCAATATATTATTGCTATAAATTTATTCGAGAGGCATCACGAAAATAGGTCTTCATAGATACTTGGCTTGTAGTTTGCTAAATTATAACCTATACTCTAGGTACTAGGTTGATTTACAGACTCATCTAACTAAAATATTTTATGATAAAACCATTGCCCACCAAAAAAACAAAAGCGTTGAAACTTTCCAAACAGGCGCGAGGTACACTGGAGAAAGTCATTACGATGGTGGATCAAGATACCTATTGTCCTGAAATTATACAGCAGGTGGATAGCGTTATCGGCTTATTAAAATCGGTTAAAAGAGAGTTACTTGCCGGGCATCTTGATACGTGCGCTCTTCATAAATTGAAAGAAAATAAAGAAAAGGCGATTCAGGAATTGCTTAAAATCTATAATCTTTCCAATTAATATGAATATACCTGAAACTTTTAAAATTAAGGGGATGCATTGCGCTTCATGCGCAGGTATTATAGAAAAAACATTTAAGAAGATGGATGGTGTTTTTTCGGCTGAAGTGAACTACGGAACCGAAACGGCAAAAGTCGCTTTTGATAAGCAAAAAGTGACGGTTCAGACTCTTTCTAAGAAAATTGAACCGCTGGGTTATGCGCTTATAATGCCTGTAATAGGCCAGGATCATGCTCAACATATGGGTATGAATAACTCGAAAGCGGAAAAACTTGCTGAGTTGGCCGATATGAAAGCTAAAGTTATTTCGGTTGTTCCGCTTACGGTAATAAGTATTTTTGTGATGGGCTGGGAAATTTTGGCTCAATTTAAAATTATTCCTGAAATGTCATATCTGTGGAGTGAGTTTTTTCATCATCTGTTGCCGCTGATGGCAACGTATACGCTTTTTGTGGTAGGTAAACCTTATTTGCAAGGGTTTTATCGTTTTCTGCGTTATGGTAAGGCAAATATGGATACGCTTATCGGTATTGGCACCTCTGCAGCGTACCTTTATAGTTCGGTTGTTGCGGCCTTTGAAGAGTCTTTGGAGCCATTTATCGATGTTAAACATACGTATTATGATGTTACGATTGTGGTTATTACTTTTATTGCGCTTGGGAAATATCTTGAAGCTAAATCTAAACTGAAAACAGGTGATGCTATTGAAAAACTTTTGAATATTCAGGCGAAAACCGCCCTAGTAGTAAGGGATGGCAAAGAGGTGGAAATTCCTATTGATCAGGTGGTGCATGGCGATTTTATTATTGTAAAACCAGCGGGGAAAATACCTGTTGATGGTGTTGTAACGGAAGGGTCGTCCTATGTTGATGAAGCGATGATTACGGGAGAACCTCTTCCTGTAGCGAAAAATATTGGGGATAGTGTTGTTGCAGGAACATTGAATACCAGTGGCTCTTTTACTTTTAAGGCGACCAAAATTGGTGCTGAAACAATGCTCTCGCATATTATAAAAATGGTTGAAGAGGCGCAGGGGAGTAAGGCTCCGATTCAGGCTTTGGCAGATAAGATTTCTAGTGTTTTTGTGCCGGTAGTGTTGGTTTTGGCTTTTGTTGATCTCGGGGTGTGGCTTTTGGTGGGTAGTCAATATTTGGGCTTTTCACAGGCACTTTCTTTTGGCCTGGTGTCTTTTGTGGGAATTTTGGTGATTGCTTGTCCATGTGCGCTGGGTTTGGCAACGCCCACAGCGATCATTGTCGGTGTTGGTAAAGGGGCGAGAGAAGGTATTTTGATTAAAGATGCTGCGACCTTAGAAAAGCTTCATAAAGTGGATACAGTGGTGGTTGATAAAACGGGTACAATTACTAAGGGTAAACCGGAACTTATCGCCATTCAAAATTTTTCTCAGCAGCGTGATAATGAGCTTGTGGCGATTTTGGCATCGTTAGAAAAAAAGTCGGAACATCCTATAGCTCATGCTATTGTTACTCATGCGGTTGAAAAGAAAATTGCCGTCATCCCGGTGCAAGATTTTGAGGCGATAAAAGGTAAAGGGTTAAAAGGGTTAATGAACGGTGTGGAGTATTATGTCGGTAATGTAAAAATTGTAGAGGATCTCAAACTTGCTTTTGATGGAGTGTTGCTGGAAAAAGATACAATGCAGGGCAAAACGCCGGTTATCATCGCTACTAAAGAAAAAGTCCTTGGCGTGGTGATGGTTGCTGATGCTATAAAACCCAAAGCGCTAGAGGCTGTTGCTAAGTTACATCAACTTGGTATTAAAGTGATTATGTTAACGGGTGATAATAAAAATACGGCGCAATATATTGCGAATCAAGTTGGTATTGATGAGGTGGTTGCTGAAGTGATGCCTGAAACTAAACTCCAAAAGATTAAGGATCTTCAGGGGCAGGGGAAAATAGTGGCGATGGCTGGGGATGGCGTGAATGATGCTCCGGCTTTAGCGCAGGCGGATGTTGGTATTGCCATGGCAACAGGAACCGATGTTGCGATTGAGGCGGCCGGTATTACTTTGTTGCATGGCGATATTGCAAAGTTGGTAAAAGCGATCTCTCTATCTAAAATGACGATGCGTGGGATTAAACAAAATCTTTTTTGGGCATTTATTTATAATATTGTTGGCATCCCTCTTGCTGGTGGTGTTTTTTATCCTCTATTTGGGTGGCTTTTGAGTCCTGTTTTTGCGGGGTTGGCGATGGCATTTTCAAGTGTGTCGGTTGTTGGTAATTCACTTCGTCTTAAAACTAAAAAACTATAATTTTTTTACTATGAATACCTCAGCACAAAAAACTTATACCTTTCATGTTAAAGGGATGCACTGTAAGGCCTGTATTTTGATGACAGAAAGTGAGCTTCAGGATGTTGATTATATCTCTCATGCCAAAACAAGTTTGAAAACACATTCGGTTGAAGTAACTGGTGATTTTGGAGATAAGACGCAAGAAGAGTTAGCAGTGGAGTTGACGAAAGTTTTGGAAAAACATGGCTATAGTCTTTCGGTAGAAAAGCATCTGAATAATAAAAACTGGGCTGATTTTAAGGTGGCGATTCCTGCCGCTTTTGCCTTTTTGATATTATTTGTGGTACTGCAAAAAATTGGATTGGTTAACCTTATTAGTACGGATAAGGTTTCTTATGGTACGGCTTTTGTTATAGGCATTGTGGCTTCGCTTTCTACCTGTATGGCGGTTGTTGGTGGACTGTTGCTTTCCATGTCGGCAACTTTTGCTAAGGAGGGGGATAAACTAAAACCGCAAATACTTTTTCATGTTGGGCGCATGGTGTCCTTTTTTATTTTAGGTGGAGCGATAGGTGCGCTGGGGTCAGCGTTCCGCTTAAGTAGTATGGGGACATTTGTGTTAAGCGTAATTATTGCTGTTGTTATGCTTCTTTTAGGCGTCAATCTGCTTGATGTGTTCCATTTTGCCAAAAGATTTCAGCCGGCGATGCCCAAATTTCTTTCAAAGCGCGCCCTTGCTATATCTCAGCTTAATCATACGGTTACGCCATTTTTGGTTGGTATTGCTACCTTTTTTT
>CAYMDR010000039.1:0-2705 GCA_964389195.1 uncultured Candidatus Peribacteria bacterium
CTCAAACATTCCAAACCCGCCATGATGACCACCAAAACCAGCCTTTCCATGACCAAACCCGCGGCCGTGGCCAAAACCTCTGCCTTCTTTGGCATCGGTTTGAATTTTGCTTACCTTAGTTGGATCGGTTGAAGTTACGGTAATTTCAATACCGTTGGTAATATTTTTTCGTGTTACCGTAATGGCTGAATCGACATCTTTAGGAGCTACCGGCTCTTTAAAGGCTTGTAACTTTGTTACTGTGTCGGCATCGGTTGATGTCATGGTTACGGTGACCCCATTTTCAATATTTTGAACATTACGCTCTACACCTTTGAGCATTTCACGCATAGGATGCTCCGCTGTTTGGCTTACGGTGGTTTCCGATGTTGCAGTTTCGGCAAAAACCGTTCCCATATCGGTTGCCATAAGGCCTAAAGAAAGCAATGTTCCTGTTATACCTACTGCGGCTATGAGGTTCTTAGATTTCATAGGTGAAGGAGTTAAAAAATATAAGCGTGACATCAATTGGCCAATTGAACGTTACTATTTCATTATAAACAATCTATATGAAGACTACTCAAAGTAGAGGTGAAGAGTTGGTGAAGAATATAGTCTTATAGAAGCTACTTTGTTTTCCCTGTAATAATCAGGTATAGTGTGGAGATATATTTTAAATTGATACCAATGCCTGAAAGAGATCCTGTAGATCCACCAGCTGTGCTGACTACTGCACCTCAGGTTGAAACAGATAAAACAGCTGAATTCGACCCGGATTTTGCTAGAAGTATGCTGATTCAGTTAGAAGAAAAAAAGGTTGAAATTGTAAGTGCCATTGGTGCGTTACTTGCGGGTGAGAGTATTATAGATGATACTGACCGAAGGCTTATTGCAGAGGCATTAGCATTTATTGAAGTTCCTACAAAGATGTTGGCCGATATTGAAAAACACACAACTAATGTTGTAGCGGTGCTCGGCGGATATAGCATGCAGGGTGAAGATCCACCAGCTGCGCTTGATGCCATGAATGGCTATCTCACAGCTCTTCAGTTGATTGCTCAAATAAATTCGGCCAAGGCAATGATCCAAAACGGTAGATTTGATGCTAAAGATCTTGCAAAAACCATTAAACGAGCCGAGGATTCAGCTCATACACTTTCATCGCAACGCATACCATACGGGTACGATATCTCTGAGCCCATGCGTGCATTGAGACTCCTTACCACTACAGTTTTATAATTTTAAGCCCTTCTTTGCCTTGTTCAAAGATTTTTCGGAGGATTTTTATAAAATTATCTTTTTGGATGCCTCCTATAATTCCTCCATCTACATTTGCAAATTCTTCACTCTCCACCTGTATTTTTCTGCCTTTATAATAAAATAAAAAGTAGGGAATAGACTGATTTTTAAATTGGGAAGCGATTTTTTGTTCTTTGTCGATATCTACTTCAAAAAACTCTATTTCTGGGAATATTTTCTCCTCCACCATTTGATGAATAACGCTATCCATTAGACGGCAAGGAGGACACCAGATCGCTCCTAATTTTACTACTTTAAGGGTTGAAGAGTTTTGGTCTTGAGTAATAATATCAAAATCTTCTAAACCGAGACTGATTTGATCGGGATGTTTTGCTTTGATAGTGGGGATTTCCCCCTCTGGAAGTTCAAGGACAGAATCGGTATAGACTAAAAGATTATCCCCTGTTCCAAATTTATCTTGAACCATCCTCATCATAATAAAACGGCAGCAGTACCAACCTTGATGTAAAGAACAGTCGTAGCGGCGTAGTTTTTCTACGTCGATGGCCTGTTTAATCATATAGGCTTCTGCCTGGTAATCTTTTAGATCCCACAAATTTACCTTTTTTATAATATCTTCTGATGTAAAAATAGGTCTTGCGCAATTTTTACAATAAAAAGTGAACATATTATATGGAAAAATTAAGATTTATAATGTGCTTTTTATAAAAATCCTGGCTAAACGTAATTCGTCGTAGGAAAAGTTTTCTTCTAAAGCTTTATGAACGGGCGTAAGGGCAAATCCTCCTGATTTTTTAAAGGCGGCTTGTATTTTGGTGAGATCCTCTGCCGGTAGTTTGAGATAAGCTATATCGATATTTTCGCCATCTTCAGTGAGTTTTTCTAAATGGGTCAGGATGGTTCCGATGCTTAAGCCTCTTTCTTTTGCGATAGTGGGCAGCGATAATTTTTGTAAAAAAAGTTCCTTGGTTTTTTGGTAGGTGCTGGCGGTAGTTGACGTTCGTGTTCCACGGCTTGATAAGGTTTTGTGGCTTCGGGTTGTACGGGAAGGAATGGGAAGCTCCTCTTTATTATGTTCGCGGGTGTAGGTTTGGATGATTTTTAAAAACTGCTCGCCATATTGCGTTAGCTTCATGGCGCCAACACCGCTTATTTTCTGAAAACGTGCCGAGGTGTGAGGGAAATAATGCGACATTTCTCGGAGGGCAACATCGGTGAAAATTACAAATGGTGGGACATTTTTTTGGTCTGCTAAAGCTTTTCTTAAAACTTGTAACTCCCTGAAAAGCGCAGCATCAAAACTTAGGTCATTTTCTGCTATTTTACCAAAGGTTTTTTGAATGGTTTTTGGCTTGGTTAAGATAATTTTATTACGTTCTTTTAATAAAATTTTACCCACAGAACTTACCTTAAGCGTTGGGTATTCTCCTTCATTTTTCTCTAAGATACTACTGGATAGTAATGCT
>CAYMDR010000039.1:2715-9556 GCA_964389195.1 uncultured Candidatus Peribacteria bacterium
AAAATGTCTTATGTCCTCTTGGCTAAAATGTTTTTCAATGCCGAAAATAGGTAAAAGATTGTGATTCTGCGCCAAAACTTTTTTATTTTTTTTGCCGAGCAGGACATCGATGATATGGTTCATACCAAAACGTTCACCGGTGCGGATGACGGTTGATAGAATCTTATAACTGATTTCTGTGGCATCCATTGGTTCATTGGGCGTTAAACAGGCATCGCAATTGGCGCAATTTAGCAGCTCCCATTTTTCACCAAAATATTGTAAGAGGTAGGCTCTGCGGCAATGTTGCAATTCGCAAAATTCAATGACCTGATCAAGCTTTTGTTCTGCCATCATGCGTTCATCCTCTTTGGAGATTTGGCGGATAAAATAGTCCTGCTTCATTTTGTCGCCGTAGGAATAAAAAAGTACGCATTCACTGGCTAAACTATCACGTCCGGCACGTCCGGTTTCTTGATAATAACCTTCTAAACTCTTGGGTAGATCGTAATGTACTACTAAGCGTACATCAGGCTTATCAATGCCCATACCAAAGGCAATAGTTGCAACAATAATCCCCACTTCATCCCGAATAAATTTTTCTTGCGTTGCTGATCTGGTTTGCTGATCCAGCCCTGCATGGTAAGGCAAAGCAGTGAATTTTTCTTTTCGTAAATCATGCGCTAACTCTTCGGTGGTTTTGCGAGAAGAGCAATAAATAATGACGGATTGATCTTTATGTTTTTCTAAAAGTGCTAAAAGTTGATCAAAAACGCCTTTTTTAGGCTGTACAAAATAGGTAAGATTTTCCCGATTAAAACTATGTAAAAATACTTCGGCAGCCTCAAGGCGAAGTTGCTCAATAATATCTTTACGTACTTTATGTGTTGCTGTAGCCGTTAAAGCAATCACAGGAATGGCCGGAAAATCTTTCCGTAGTTTTTTTAAATTGCGGTAATCGGGACGAAAATCATGACCCCATTCCGAAATACAATGGGCTTCATCGATAGCTATAAGCTGTACATTGATGGTGTCTAAAAATTCGCAAAAAGAGGCGACGGCTAAACGTTCAGGTGCTACGTAAAGTATTTTTAGGTCTCCCTGTTGTGCTTTTCTCTGTACTTCATAAATCTGTTCCGGCGACAGTGAACTGTTGATAAATTCCGCGGAAACACCGTTGGCTTTTAAACTATCTACCTGATCTTTCATCAAAGCGATGAGTGGAGAAATAACCAAAGTTATTCCTGCAAACTTAAGTGCCGGGAGTTGGTAGCACAGCGATTTTCCTCCACCGGTTGGCATAATCACTAAGGTATCTTTTCCAGCTAAAACATTGCCAATAATATCCTCCTGCAGCGGACGGAACTCATCATAACCAAAGTATTTTTTTAAAAGGCTCAGCACGTAAATTTTTATTAGATTTGGGAATTTAGTATAGCTTTATACTTTACGAATAAACACAGGAAAATTTCATAAAGATCTCTTCGTGCTTATTTAGCCGTTTTTTGCTAAGGTAAAGGCAAGTATAGTTAAAGGTCTTATGAATATTCACTATCCAGAAACGCTTCCTATTAGCGCTCATCATCAAGCGATTATCGATGCTATTCAAAAACATGAGGTGACGATTATTCGGGGTGAAACGGGCTCGGGCAAATCTACGCAAATTGCCAAGATGGTGTATGAGGCTTTAGGAAGGCGCGGAATGGGTGCCTGTACGCAGCCAAGAAGGATTGCTGCCATGGCCATTGCGGCACGCATTGCGGAGGAGTGTGAGGTTTTACTGGGGACTAAAATTGGCCATAAAATCCGCTTTGATGATCTGACCACACCTCAAACTAAAATCGTGATCTGTACTGACGGTATTTTGCTGCAAGAGGCCAAAACGGACGCGCTTTTTTCCAAATATGATGCCATTTTTATCGATGAAGCCCATGAAAGAAGTTTGCGGATTGACTTTTTACTGGGTCTTTTAAAAAATATTCAAAAAAAACGTCTGGAAGAAAAGAAAAAACCTTTGAAAATAATTATTGCTTCGGCCACGCTGGATTCGGAAAAATTTGTTTCGTTTTTTGCTAACCAAGAAGGAAGAAGTGTTGATGATATTGCTGTTTTTCAGATTGATGGACGGATGTTTCCGGTAGATGTGGTTTATGAACCGCTCCCCTTCCATGAGGATTTTGCTCGAAGTTTTAAAGAACTTTTTCAAAAAATTTATGCTTACCATAAGCATGGTGATATTTTAATTTTCCTTCCGGGGGAACAGGAAATTATTCTTACCATGCAGGCGATTGATGAGCTTAATCTTCCTAATTTAAAATGTTTACCTTTGTTTAGCAGGCTTGCTCTCCATGAACAAAACGCTATTTTTGTGCCACATCCTGGTAAGCGCCATGTGATTGTTTCTACTAATATCGCAGAAACCTCTTTAACCGTTCCAGGTGTCACTATTGTGATCGATTCTGGTTTGGCAAGGATGACCGACTTTGATACCAAAACTGGTGTAGGAAGCCTGATGGTGCAAAAAATATCTCAAGCATCAGCGATTCAAAGAACCGGAAGAGCCGGTAGAATTGAGCCGGGTGTTTGTTATCGTTTGTATTCACGAGAAGATTTTATGGCACGCCGAGCCCATACCCTGCCCGAAATTCAGCGCTCAGATCTTGCCGATATCGTTTTGCAGATGGTTTTAATGGGCATTCCCGATATTCACTCTTTTGATTTTATTGATCCACCTGATCACCATGCTTTTGAAAATGCTTTTGAAACACTGCGTATTTTAGGGGCGATAAATTATAAGGAGCACCTTACGGACTTAGGCTATAAGATGGCTTATTTACCTTTAGATCCGCGCATTTCGCGCATGCTTATTGCTGCCGAAAAATATGACGTAGTGGTTCAAACGGCTGTTATTGCCTCTTTTCTTTCAGTAAAAGACCCTTTTATGCGGCCTCTGGGTGAAGAGGATGAAGCAGATAAGGCTCAAGATTATTTTCAGCGTTTAGGTATGCCATCTGGAAAAAAAATGATGAGAGGCCGCTTTTTTAATGCTTATAGCGGTAACTCCTCCTATTTTTCAGATTTATTAACTTATCTGGCTATTTGGAAAAAAGTTTTTCTTATTGAGCATGAAGAGGAGCGTAAACAGTACTGTCTTTCTCACTATATAAATTTTCAAACGCTAGAAGAGATTAAGGCTATTTATCTGCAACTGGTTGATACACTTGCTCAATTTGGCGGTAAAGAGTTTGGTAGATATTTGGATAAAAGTCACTCCATGCTGGAGCTTTTTAATCTGCAGAAACCACTTGATCACTTCCAATATATTGGCATTCTTAAGGCTATTGCTAGCGGCTTAATTCAAAACCTGGCGCAGCGTAATAATTATGGAAATTATACTTCCAAAAAAGTTGACCGCATTGTTATCCATCCCAGTTCAATGTTTTTCAACCGCCGTCCGGCGTGGATCATTCCTGCAGAAATTATCGAAACCACCAAGCTTTTTGCCCGTAAAGTTACGGAGATTGATCCTAACTGGCTCTCTGAAATTGCTCCTCAGCTCAATCTTAATAGGAAAAAACCTTCTCGGAAGTCGCAAAAGGATCGTCTTCGTAACCGCAACAAGAAACGGTATCGATCTAAGCGCTAAAAGAGACGAGGGGTGATTTTCCTCTTGTCTTCTCGTTTTTTTTACGATATAAATCGTATTGCAATAATATTTAATTTACACCGTGTGCGCTTTGTGAAATTCATTATCTTTGTGGTCTCTTGCGGTTCATTGGTTCTATTTTTAAGCTGTAACCAAGGGGCTGTTGCGCCTATTGAAACACCAGATCCAACAACACAAACCCAGCAAACTGTTCAGCCGGAGCGAAAAGTTGTTACCAGTTTTTACCCTTTATATGAACTGGCGCATAGTATTGGAGCCGAATTTACTACGGTTACCAACTTAGTTCCGCCCGGTTCAGAACCCCATGAATTTGAACCTACACCTCAAGATATTGAACAGCTTATAGAGTCGAATTTAGTTTTAATGAATGGTGCGGGCTTGGAACCATGGGTAGAGAACTTGCGCCCTGATCTTGTTGAAAAAAAAGTGCCAATCGTTGATATGTCAGCTTATGTAAAAGTTTCTGCAGATGGTGCAAGCACCACCTATGATCCCCATTTCTGGCTTGATCCTAGCCTCTATGCGGAAGAGGCACGCATCATTGCCACCGCTTTAAAAAATATCGATCCGGCACACGGAGAGATGTATGAACAAAATCTTGAGCTCTATTCCCAAAAACTTACCGCTCTTGATCAACAGTATCAAGCCGCACTTAAAAGCTGTAAATATCGATCTTTTGTAACAAACCATGCAGCCTTTGGATATTTAGCGCGACGTTATGGCCTGGAGATGGTGGCTATTAGCGGTCTTTCTCCTGAAAGCGAGCCGTCACCTAGAAAAATTGCAGAACTTGCCACGTATGTGAAGAACAATGGTATTCAATATATTTTTTCCGAAACCTTAATGAGTCCTAAAGTGGCTCAGACTTTGGCAGAAGAGGTTGGTATTCAGGTATTAGTGCTCAACCCGCTGGAGGGCTTAACGGAAGAAGAGCTGGGCAACGGTGAAAATTATATTACGGTGATGCAGCAAAATCTAAAAAACCTCACTTTGGCGCTTGAATGCCAAGCCCCTTAAGGCTTTAAAAAATTGTGGGAAGCCTATTTTTTACATTTGGCACATAAACCTAAAAACTCTAGGTAGTGTGATTCAATCTGGAATTTGTGGGTACGCGTGATTTTTCTTTCTAAGGCTGATAAATCCTCCCCTTCCACTTCATCAACTTTTGCGCATTTTTTGCACACAAAATAATGGTGGCAACCACTTTTTATTTTTCCGGCTTTGATGTTGCAGCGGATATAACCATTAAAAGCTAAAACCTTATGTGCCAATGCCATCTTTTCCAACACCTCTAGTACCCTATAAATAGTAACAACATCGGCGTTAATTTTTTGCTTCTTTAAAAGATCCCTCATTTCATAGGGGGAAAGCACTTTTTTACTCTTGGCTAAAAATTTCACAATCATTTGACGAGGTTGTGTAATTTTTAAGCCGTCTTCTTTAAGCTTACTGAGAGCAAAACTAATATAGTTGTCCATAACTTAAGCCTTATTATTCAGCTTTTTTAGGCGCAGTGGTTGAGGCGATCGCTACAATTGCTGGACCAAGCGTTGCTTTATGGGAAAGATTGAAACGGCCTTGATCATCAATTTCCAATAATTTTACCTTGATCGTGTCACCAAGTTTCACCACATCCTCTACTTTATTCACGCGGGTGGCAGCTAATTGTGAGATATGTACTAAACCTTCTTTACCTGGTAAGAACTCTACAAAAGCGCCGAAATCCATAATTTTTACCACTTTAGCGTCAAACTCTTCACCGGCTTTTGGCTGATAGGTTAAGCGTTTTATCCAGTTGACGGCTTTTTCACCACTTACTTGGTCTTTAGCGGTAATAACAACCAAACCATCCTGTTCAATATCGATTTCAACATCACATTCAGCGGTAATTTTCTGAATCGTTTCGCCGCCTTTACCAATAACAACTTTAATGAGATCAGGATTGATCTTCATGTTCATAATCATTGGAGCATATTGAGAGAGCTGCTTGTTAGGCTCAGGCATAACTTCCAGCATCTTCTCCAAGATAAAGAGACGTGCCATTTTTGCTCTTCCTAAAGCCTCCTTCATTAATTCCAAGGATAAGCCTTTTACTTTAATATCCATTTGAAGGGCATTAATACCGTCCTTAGTTCCTGTTACTTTAAAATCCATATCACCGGCAAAATCTTCCATGCCCTGAATGTCGGTAAGGATTTTGTAACCTTTGCTAATATCTTTTTCACGAGCGATTAATCCCATGGCAACACCAGCAACCGGTTTTTTAATCGGTACACCTGCGTGCATAAGAGAAAGTGTTGATCCGCATACGGCAGCCATAGAACTGGATCCATTACAGCTCATGATTTCTGAAACCACCCAAATCGTATAAGGGAACTCTTCTTTAGAAGGGAGTACTGGCAGAAGAGATCTTTCCGCTAGATCGCCATGGCCGATATCACGACGGGAACGGCCACGGCGCGGCTTAACTTCACCCACAGAACATGGAGGGAAACTATAATGATGCATATAACGCTTGATCACATCTTCATCCATGGTATCAACAATTTGTGCAGACCCTGGAGAACCAAGTGTTGTTATGCTTAAAGATTGGGTTTCACCGCGTTGGAAAAGAGCTGAACCATGAGGACGAGGAAGAACTCCTACCACACAGTTAATAGGACGAATTTCATCAACTTTGCGTCCATCCAAACGTTTTTCATCGGTAAGAATATTCTCACGCATGTTGTTTTCTAGTTCATGCAGCAAGGCATCTTTCAAATCACGTTCACTATATGTTCCGGCAGCAATTTGCTCTTTATATTTTTCCAAAAGCTGATCTTCAAGTGTATGAATTTTTGCCTTCACTTCACCTTTTGTTTTGCTACTTACGCCATCCATCATCTCTTTGGTCATGGTTTCTTTTACGGCACTTTTTGCGTCCGCTTTATCGCCCACAATCGTTGGGGTGCGATCCGCTTTTTTATAAACTTGTTTAAACTCTTCCTGTAACGCACAAATCTTTTTAATTTCAATGTGCGCAATTTCCAAAGCTTTGACGATACTTTCTTCAGAAACTTCACGGGAAGCAGCTTCAACCATCGTGATGGCTTCGGCTGTTCCTACTACTACTAAATCAAGTTTTCCTTCTTCAATCTCTTTATAGGTAGGATTTACAATAAACTCTTCTTTACCATTGGCATCTACTTTTAAGCC
>CAYMDR010000040.1:0-1864 GCA_964389195.1 uncultured Candidatus Peribacteria bacterium
TTTTCCACGTCAAACGGAGGAGGCGTTCAATTTTTATAAATCTATTTTCGGTGGAGAGTTTGTTGGAGGCATCCACAGATTCTCAGAAGTTCCAACACAAGAAGGCCAACCGCCGATGGCCGAGGTTGATAAAAATCTGGTGATGCATATCGCTCTACCGATACTTGGCGGTCACATGTTGCTGGGTACCGACGCTCCCGAGACCATGGGCTTTAAAGTGCAGATGGGCAACAACATTTATATTAATCTTGAACCGGATACTCGTACCGAAACAAAAAAATTATTTGAGGCACTTTCCGCCGGTGGAAAAGTGGAAATGGAACCGCAAGAAATGTTTTGGGGCGATTACTTTGGCTCTTGCACGGATAAATTTGGGGTGCAATGGATGTTTAATTGTAGTAGTAAGGTATAATCAGGAAAAAGGCAAAAATTTAAAGTAAAAGCTGGCTTACTGCCCACTTTTGACTCTCAAGGGCGAGTTTAGCTAAAGTATCTTGTAAGCTATGCCACTGCAGTTCGTGATCACTTTCGCCCTTTCCTATTTTGAGAAGAGCTGCTTTGTAGAAATATCCATGTTTTGAGAAATATTGATTGAGTTCTTTGGCAAAATGGTGCTCGATTGCCTCTCCAATTTTACTGATAATCTTAATTTTTCCACCAATTTCTTCTTTGACCTCTCGGTGTAAAGCCTCTTCAGGATATTCATTACCGTCTATTCCGCCACCTAATAAAAAATACCCTCTCGGATTAGAAACAATGCCAATATAACCATCTTCACGTAAAAGTACGGCATAAGCACCAGGTCTTTGGCTATAAACCTGATCAGGAATTTTTATGCCAAATTCCAAAATTTTGGACTGCTTGATCATTTTGCCATCTATAGTTATTTTTTGCTTCATCTATTTTTGATTCTAACAAATTTGTGCAAATATCGCCTAGACCTTTTCTAAGTATACTCCGTTATACTTTGTAGGTTATAATGATAATCGATGCCTGATAACCATTCAAAAAAACCTTTTATTGTCTATCTAGTATTTGCTTTAGTAATCATAGCATTATTGATGCGTGTTTTTGCTTTACGTTTCTTTTATATTAAAAATATTTTCGGAATTTAAATAGTCACCCCTTAAAGTTGACCGACATTCAACTAAAAAAATATTGGCAGTAAACCAATCGCTATAAAAATAATCCCCGCAACTTTAGTTGTTATATTCTTATTGATGCGATGAGTAATAAGTTTCACTAAATAAATAGCTGAAACCGAAAGTAAAAATAAAGCTGCCATAACTGCTATAACAACATACAAAGGATGGTATTTTGTAGCAAATAAGGCACTGGCAATTTGAGTTTTATCTCCCCATTCTGCCATAAATATCATTAAAAACCCTGTCAATAACGGATTTTTAAGTTGAGGTTCATTTTCTTTATCATCATTTTTGGCAAAAAGCATTAAAAAGCCTAAAATAATAAAAATAATCCCCGTAATAACTTTTAACCAGAAGGCGGGAACAAGGTTTACAATCCAAGAACCGATCAAAATAGCGAAACCGTCAACAATTAAAAAACCAAGCATAACCCCGATGAGCAATTGCACATGTTTCTTTGTTCTTGAGGCCAGAAGGAAAACTAGAATTTGGCTTTTATCGCCTAATTCAGCTAAAGCAATTGTTAAGAATGGAATGACTAGGTTAGAGATGGTGGTTAATATTAGCGATTAAGATAAGTAATGGTAAGCTGTAAAACTGTGGCAAATAATCCCCAGAGTACATAAGGGATATTGATATATTATCATCCTATCTCCACTTCAATACTCAAAGTTATTATAGCACCATCAATAATTTTTTCTTTTTTACGTACTTCTGCT
>CAYMDR010000040.1:1874-9538 GCA_964389195.1 uncultured Candidatus Peribacteria bacterium
GCATATAGGTGATCAGACCCATATGGCCACGCGACCCAAGATCCATACCCTCATCGAGTTTTTGGGCTACCATCATGGTACGCTTCGCACTAAAACCAAGCTTGCGCGCTGCCTCCTGCTGGAGGGTTGAGGTAGTAAAGGGCGGCGACGGATGGCGTTTTTTTTCTTTTTTACGTACTTCTGCTTTAAGTGGCAAAAGATAGGCACCTACTTTTTTATCAGGAAAGATAGATGTTTTCCAGGTTGTTTTTCCAATAGTTACGATCACCGGAAGTGATCCCCACCCCTTTTTTATACCACCAAAAATCTTTTTAATTTCATCTGACTCTTTTTTAGGGAGCGTAACAAAATGCCAACCTGCTATCCCCGTGTAGAGCCATACGGTAGCCTGAATTTTATATTGATTGGATTTCATAGTAATAGTATGCGAAAAACTCCCGAAAAATAGAATATATATCACGAAATTCAAAATAACTGGGGTGAGCTGAGTATACTTCGTTTATTCCTGCTTTGTAAAAAGCCAGTTTTGCCCTACTTATGTGAAAGTATTGTGAAACAACCATAACCGAATGGAAATTATTTTTCTTCATGATTTTGAGTGTATTTTGAACAGTACTTTCAGTATTGATACCATCAGAATCAATAATAATATTTTCCTGGGGGATATGATTTTCATTGAGGTATTTGGCCATAACGGTGGCCTCATCAAATCCTTCTTTGCCCATACCTCCACTCACCATCAATATTTTTGTTTGTTGATTGTTAAAAACCTCAATGGCTTTATCAAGACGCGCTTTCAACCTTCCTGAAGGTTTTCCATCCGGAGTTACTTCGTTCCCAAAAACTACTGCCATATCAACAACTTGTGCATCGTCGGTGAGGCCATCAATCAGGATCAACATGGTGTGTACTGCGAACCAGGAAATACAAATAACGATAGCTCCCAGGGCAATTTTTTTAGGATTTTTCATTATTTATTTCTTCAAAAGCATTAAAATAAGCCCTGTCATCCGTTCCTTGTCTTTCGGGTTACTTTCTGCCACCAGCAGCGTTAAGGCGGTTAAGGCTTGGGGCGTGAGGCGGCTGGTATCCAAAAGCTTTGTCTGCTGCAAAAACCACACAAAGGTGAATGCTCCGCTGCGCTTGTTGCCATCGATAAACGGGTGATTTTTGATAATGAAGTACATCATGTGCGCGGCTTTTTCTTCTAAGGTTGGGTAAAGATCTTCGCCTCCGAATGATTGAAAAACATTGCCGATGATTCCAGCAAAACTTCCTTTGGTTCTCTCAATGCCAAAAACATCGGCTTCCTCATTTTTAGAGATTAAGTCTTCTTTGAGCTGCTTTATGGCTTCAGTAATTTTTTCGGCGGTGATATTGACCTGTTTTTTGGTTGCACCTTTTTGGGGGAATGACTCTTTGTCGTATGCGTCCAGTGACATCCAGGTTGATGCGAACATTTTTATTAACTCTACCGCGTCTTCCACCCGTACGCTTCCGCCGCCCGGAAGAAGTTTTTTTACCTCTTCTACCGCCTGCAGGAATGTTTCATAATTCTTTGCCAGGCGTTTTTTGTTGATGGTGTAGCCGTCCACAATATGCGAACGAAGGGTTTTGGTTGCCCATTGGCGGAATTTGGTGGCATTAGCAGAATTCACCCGATAGCCGATGGAAAGAATAAGGTCTAAATTATAATACTCAATTTTTCTTTTGATCGATCTTGCTCCTTCAATTTGAACTGTTTCCAAAATGGAAACAGTTGCTTTTTGCTCTAACTCTCCGGTATCAAAAATATTGTTAATATGTTTTGAAATTGCCGCTTTTTGTACGCCAAAAAGTTCGGCCACTTGTTGTTGAGTCAAGAAAATAGTTTCTCGCTGGGAATCGATGCGAACTTCCATTGCGCCATTTTTTGCTTGATATATAACGATTTGTTCTTTTTTCATAGAGTTTCGTTAAAGCGTAAATTTAACAATGTTTCAATTTTGATCGATTGATTTCCATAGTCAGCACATTAAGTTTTAACGTACGTAAGTTACTGTAAATCCAACAGAACAGCAACTTCGAGTCGACAAAAAAAGAGCAAAAAGTGGAGGTATTGTATGAACGGAGAGGCGTTGATATAATAAAACTATGATTAAAAAAGCGATATTAGCAGGAGGATGTTTTTGGGGGATGGAAGACCTCATAAGAAAACAGCCTGGAGTGGTAAATACCACCGTCGGTTATACTGGTGGTAAAGTTGATAATCCAACCTATCAAAACCATGAAGGCCATGCCGAAGCCGTAGAAATTGACTATGATACGGAAAAAACTTCTTATAAAAAACTTTTAAATTTTTTCTTCCAGATCCACAATCCAACGACAATGAATCAACAGGGCAATGATCGAGGAACTTCCTATCGTTCTGCGATTTTTTATGGCAACGAGGAAGAAAAAAAAGAGGCTGAAAATTTTATAGATATCGTGAATAAATCTGGGCGTTGGAATAATCCCGTGGTGACTTCCTTAGAGCCACTGACAAAATTTTATCCAGCAGAAGAATACCATCAGGATTATTTACAGAATGACCCTCAGGGCTATACTTGCCACAAAATATATTTTGAAAGCTATCTGAAAGACGAGTAGGTTTGCCAGTCGGGTCTAGTACCCTTTCTGGACTAGCTGGGCCTATTGGAGCAGAGTTAGAAAATGAGACAAATGAGCCTGTTATAAGTTTCTCTATCACCTAGAATCTTTTTTTAGCTGCGGCTCTTCCGGCGGCGTCTTTAGCCACTTTTGCATCGTATAAAAGTCGCAGTGCATTTTGTAATGCTTTTATCTTTTCTTCCAAAAATTTATATTCATTACCTTCGTAGATGTGTCGAGGTACACCGAATGGATCATATGATGGATCATCTACATCTGCAAATCGCTGAGTATTGAAGATATATGCCGTTGAATTTGGAACAACTTGCTTATTCCCATCTATTTGGGGGTTCTGTAAATCATAAATCTTGAGCTCAATCATCCCAGATTGGTCAATCCTATAAACACCTCTCATCTGGCTGTTACTTAAGGTAATGCGATTAGCTGGTGAATTAGCTCTTCCACACTGAGGAGAAAGTGAATGATCCACGCAAGATTCCACTTCCAATTTATAAACTTTTCCGCCGACCGTTATTGAGGGGATAGTCATTGTTTTATTTTCCCCAAAACCGGTTGTTATCTTTTTCTCTTGATGTGGCAAAAAAGACGTTTTGGCAATAATATCATCAAATGCAGCATTAACAGCATGGTAAACACGTTCTTCTTCAGACATAGAGGATAGCGTATCAGTTGTTGCATCTAAAAGTTCTCTGAATGGATTAGGTTGATCTGCTACTGTCACGGAATAGTTCTCATCATGGCGAATAGCACTGTCTATATCTCGACTCAGTGTTGCTATTAATGATAAAACAGCGGCAGCCCCAAAGCCTACAGCAAAAAATTTATCACTACTTTTGACTCTTTGATCCACCGGATCAATATCACTTGTATAAACTTCATGATTCATAACTACATGATTAACTACTAGTATTTACTAGTATCAACTTTATATCATTTCGTCAAACTGCCCCGGTTTATACGCAGCCTTCATGTAGCCAGGTGCCAAAAAATGGGACGGTATCCATTTGGCTGACAGGACGGGTCTAGTACCCTTTCTGGACGTCTAAGGCAAACCCACCGTCCATTCAATACCGAACTTATCCTAAACACTCCAAAAACGGGGCGGTTCTGCTTTCGAGCAACAGATCAGTTTAACGATAAAATTTTACTGGCTCACTACACACCACTTGATCAAGTTCTTCTCCTCCATCACATCTACTTAAAGCATATTGCAAATATGGAGCTTCACCACACAGTAAAGCTCCATCACTTTTCACTCTATCTGCTGGTTTTACATTACACTTTTTATTCTTTTTCATAATGGCATTCATTGCACGCGAAGCACCTGACTGGTCAAATGAATTGTGCATCAAAGCCCTTAATGCACAATGCGCCCATCCTTTATGTATTCCTTTCATATCATCACATTCACCCATTACATCAAATAAATAGGTCTCAAATTGGACAAAATCCTGATAAGCTCCGCTTTTTTGGATGACATGAAATCTTTGCTGATCAGTATCAACAATAGCAGGACCGACCATGCAATTCTCGGGGAGAATAGCTCCTGGAACAATCATATGCAAAAATTCAGGAGCTACATCTTCAACTTCAGTTGCCAAAGCTTCATACATTGCACGCGAAAAATTACCATAATAACTATCATATGGTCTTTGAAAATCCTTGGTCAAACCATGAGCACCTTCATGCAATACGGTTCCCACCGCATCTAAAGTTGAACATAAAATTTTTACGTTTTGTTTTTTCTTCACCTTCAGTAAATCAACAAGATTCCTTGTACCTTCATAGTTAATAAACATCGTACGATCCTTATAAAAACCAACTGAATGGAAATTATCATCATCCTTGGCGACCTCCTGGTAAGCTTCCTCCGACTTACTGAATTGCATCTTTAGGTCTAAAGGAACTTGAACGTTAAACTCTTGCTTCATGAACTGGCCGAAAAGATCAAGCATTTCTCCTTGAGCAACTGTCAATTCATGAAAGGTAGGTATCGAAGAATTTACTTCCTCTTTTTTATGCGAGGAAGAAGAATTACATCCATCGGGACCACATGCGCCAAGAGCTGCCAAAAGAAAGAAAGGTAGCACCCTTTTAACTCCCTCAGCAGTTTTACGAATTAATACTCCGATTGTCCCCGAACCCCCTGAGGATTCTATAACGCCTGCTTCGCCTGAAATTAATAACTCAGATTTGTTCATTCATTTTCCTTCTAATTAGAGAGTATAATAACCATTAAAATCCACCTTGCAATAGAAATTCTGCTTTCGGCAGTCCTGCCAAAAGATGCCAGGAGAGAGTTACCTTCGTAAATGACGACAACTCCCTTTCTGTTTTGTTTTAAAAAACTTTGATTAAGGTATAGAATTTCCTCGTTTGCTTCTTAAAAAAATTCTAAAATATGTCACACGCATCTGCACATGCACAGACGTCCCAAACCAATAACGAAAGTTCACTTTCAGAAAAAATTAGCGACTATTTTAAAAATTCGTTTCGAGCTGATCTGATTGCTGGAATTGTTATAGGATTAATTGCTCTTCCGCTTTCGATTGCTTTTGCGGTGGCAAGCGGAGTACATCCAGAACAAGGTATTTATACTGGTATTCTTGGCGGAATTATCATTGGCCTACTTTCCGGCTCAAAATATCAAGTCAGTGGACCGACCGGTGCATTTGTGGTTGTTTTACTTGGAGTTGTGAATAAATTCGGCGTTGACGGATTAATGACCGCCGGTCTGATGGCAGGAATAATACTTGTGCTGATGGGCATTTTTAAACTTGGCGCGCTCATCAAATATATTCCCTATCCGGTCACGGTTGGATTTACTTCTGGAATCGCTGTCATTATTTTCTCCGGTGAAATCAAAGATTTTTTTGGCCTACATTTTGAGCACCGCCCAAGCGATTTCATTGAAACCATTCAAATGGCCTCAAGCCATATTGTTCAAGAAGTAAATGTAAGTTCAATCATCATCGGACTTATTACTATTCTGGCCTACATCATCTGGCAAAAAAAATTTAAAAAATTCCCACCGGCTCCAGTCGCCCTTTCAGCCGGAATCGCTGCAAGTCTAATCATTTCCTCTTTTTTCAAAAACCTTTTACCCGCGCCGATTCTTATTGGAAATTTACCCACAGGTTTACCTCATTTAACCGTCCCAGAGTTGTCTTTTGATAAAATCAAACTGCTCTTACCATCGGCTCTTACAATCGCCATGCTTGGCGCCATTGAATCGCTTCTCTCAGCTGTTGTAGCAGACGGTATGACTGGGACAAAACACAATTCCAATAAGGAAATAATCGCCCAAGGTATTGGAAATATTGTGATGCCTTTCTTTGGTGCTATTCCAGCAACAGGCGCTATTGCACGGACAGGAGCTAATATTCGTACCGGTGCTAAAACAAGAGTTTCAGCCATCATCCATGGTTTAACCCTCCTCGTCATTCTGATAATGGCAGGACCATTAGCAAAATATATTCCCATGGCGGCGCTTGCCGGTATTTTAATGATGGTCGCCTATGGCATGTCCGAGATCCCCCATTTCACCCATCTGCTTAAAAGTCCGCTTCAAGATGCCGGAGTGCTTTTAACAACTTTTTTGCTGACTATTTTTGTTGATCTTACAACTGCAGTTTCAGTCGGAATTGTGCTCGCAGCCATCATGTTTATTCAGCGAGCAAGCCGTCTTACTCTAAACAAAATTGATATTGAACCATCAACGATCGGGAGCACAGGATCAAAGCGCATGCACGATTCATTAAAAGATTATCAGCAAATTCAGCTTTACGAAGTGGCCGGACCATTATTTTTTGGTGTCGCTTCCGAATTTGAAAACCAAATTCAGCATAACAGCGGTGAAATTCTCATTCTTCGCATGAAACACGTCTCCCATCTGGACGCCACCGGCATCCATGCACTTGAGGTCATTATCGACCGTGTTCTCCAAAATAAAGGAAAAATCTACCTTTCCACCCTCAATGAAAGACTCAAGAAAAAACTGGATAAACTGGGCATTATTGAAAAAATCGGAGGCGGTCAATATGTTCCAAAAAATACTACTGCTGCCATTGCCGATGCGAAAAAAAACTTAAATTAAGGGAAATAAGGTTTATCGGCTTTCCCTTGATTGAGTTCGAACCATCTTGGCTGGGCAGTAGGGTCTAGTACCCTTGGAACGTTCGTTGAAGGGGCTTAGAGCCTCGTTAAAAACCCTTTCGAACTTTTCTACAGAAGTGCGTTACTATGGAGTAAAGTGTCATAAATGGCTTATGCAAGCCATTGGCTGGGGATGAGGGATTCGAACCCCCGAATGGCGCCTCCAAAGGGCGCTGCCTTACCACTTGGCGAATCCCCAACGTGACTATTTTTTGGCCGGCGCACTTGGACGTATGCACGACGGCTATTTCTGTCCAGAAATAACGCCATTTAATGTAACAAAATGGCTTTGAAAGTCAACAGCAGGTGGCATGTTAAGGGTTTGGTGCAGCACTTGTAGGTGGTGGTGGCTGCGTTGCTGTTAATTTACCATCACGTATCACTTGATTGGCTTCACCATAGGTTATTTTTCCGCCGTCTTGGTCGATAGAGGCGACGGAGCGGCGATCGGTAAATTGTCCTAGTAAGTAGGCACTGCGATCAACTTTTACCGTTAATAGGCCGGCTTTTTTGGTGGTTTCAATGCCGCCCGATGCCACGGCGCTGGTATGGCCATGAAAGATGGCGTTAATGCCACATTCTTTTAGGGCTTTCGCGGTCTCTTCTTGGGTGAAATCTTTTCTATTATCGGTATCTAAAAATAAGGATTTGAACTCCGCAAAGCTTGGATCTACAGTATTAATATCTTGACCTTCCAGTAAGGATTTACGTAAACCATTTTGGTATCTTTGGTTGATGCTGGCAATTTTCTCATCAAGCTGAGCGCGATTGGAAACCCCTGCCAATAAGGCTTTTATAATATCTTCAGTCGGATTGGTGTGGAGAAAAAGTGAATCATCCACCGTGCTAATAAGTTGCAT
>CAYMDR010000041.1:0-9514 GCA_964389195.1 uncultured Candidatus Peribacteria bacterium
ATATTCACGGAAATTGTTATTGCCCTTAGCAAAGTAGTTGCTTAATTGTCCTCGAGCGATGCGCTTATTGCTTTCCGCTTCGGTTTCTTGTTGACCGGCTTCGGTAATAAGGCGGGAAGGAAGCCCATTTCCAAACCATTGGCTATTATCGCGAAGGGTTCCGGTAAAGATTTCTGTTCCAGCCGCCATGCCCGCCATACCGGCATAGATGTAAGGGTTTTTGGCGATAGCACCCCAGTTACCCTCTTTCATGTTAGGAATATTGGCTACCAGGTTGAAGGTTGTTAAGACAAGACCCCATAAGGCTACCATTGCACCCACCATCGGTTTGCCGGTAAGTTCATTGACGATATTACGATCAAATTGGCCTCCGTATTTTTTGCTGACCTCAATTTCGATGAATTTTTTCATAGCGGCTTCATCTTTTTGATACTGATTATTTTCGAATTTTGGTTTGAAACGAGCATCATACTCAGCCTGAGTGATGACTTTCTTAGCCAAAGCCAGTTCTAACAAGCTCTGTTCAGGTTCGTTTGGATTTACCTCTGTTTGGTAACGGGTTAAATGCCCCATGCTGAGAAAGGCATCGATCAAATCGGCAGTACCAGCTTTTTTATCCTGTGTGTTCATGAAATGTTCTACCAAGGTAAAACGCTGATCTGGCCGCATATAACTCAACATGCTTCCAGCAATAGTGGCTTCAAAACCGGCTTTAACATCAGCTGGAGACTTATTAAGGCCAACGGGATTGAGTAAGTCAATAATGGCTTTATAGTCGGCATCGCTCAGCTCTTTGTTGTTTCTTACTTTGTCTAATACCGTCTTAAAGGTTTCGCGCATTTCTGGCTGAGCTTGGTCAATTTCTTTTGCAGCATGAAGGGCTTTTTCCACTTCATCTACATCCCAAGGGCTAACCAACCCACCATCCGCTTTGCGATCTACGGTTCTTAAAAAACTGTCTACTCGTGTATCTCCTTCCTCTTTGAATTTTTTTAAAACTTCATCTGCTAACCTATCACGCAGGCTGCTATTTGTTCTTTTCATCCCGGCGGTAAAAGCTTCTCTGCTTTTTTTATGTAACTCATCAATTTTATCAATTTGCTCTTGGATTAAACGTTCCATGCCTGTCACACCTCGTGAATCAAGACCATTGGAACCCATTGAAACCTTTTCACTGCGCAGTGTATTAAGTTTATCCACTAAAATTTTACGTCGTTCCTCCAATCTTGCTTCAAAAGCTTCAAGCGTTTGGGCATTTGTTGGCGCAGCTGGGATATTTTCCTGTGGGCCTGGTTGTGAAGGTGCGTTGATACTCATCACTAAAATTTAAGAAAACGTAAAATCATATCACCGAGTCTTTCACTTTTACCTTCCCACTCGGGGATTTGTCCTACCAAATAATGGCGTACCGCTACCGGATCCTGTTCATTTAACTGTATAATGACATCAGAAAAGAAATGGTTACTCACCTGTAAATTCAGGGTTCTTAAGCCATGTTCGTAAATGATCCAAAAGGCTTGAATATGGCTAAAAGGAAAGAACATTTCCCCTACGCTGATACCCATTTCCGAAATACGGATAGTAATTTCTTTGGGTGGATGATGCGCGTGCAAGTAGTGATATACTCCGGCAAATACCACAAAAACCAAAGCCATGCTCCAGTTATTGGTAACAAGTGCCAAAGCCATAATTACCGCTAAAAACAAAGCCGCACCAAGATACCAGCGTTTACTTTTTTCGTGATGGATGTATTCCGGCGCGATCCATTCCAGTACCACTCGGTCGTGACCTTTTTTGGAAATTTCCGAAAAAGTATTTTTGTTTTTCATGTTTTTTTGTTTTATAAATCTTATTATTTTAACAGAAAAAAGCTCTTTCAACAATGCAGGAAGGGCTTGCTATAGCAATAAACCTTGACTTGCATGGTATATATGTTTTTATAGTATTTTAAGGTTGCTATTTTATAGCACTATGAAATATTTCCCTGGAATTGCAAGGAAAATAATAAATAGCCTCATTAAAAAAACAGGCTACACAATAATGCCCCGACTCTAGTGTTTGGAGTACCAGTGATTAAAGACTAAAGCTTCCCCCTCAAGCCATTCAACCAGGTTTCGGCGGCTTTTTGCAGAGCTACATCAACGATTTTCTTCTTTCCATCTTGAAAAATAAGTTGGGGCGCTTTGGTGGTTTTGCCGATTTCATAGGCCGCTAATTTGTATTTTTTGCAGATGGCTTGGAATTTTGGAAGTTTTTTGGGATCGATTTCTAGCACAAAGCCGCCAGTTTCTGAAAAGAGTTTTTGTTCAATGGTGAGTCCTTCTTTTGGAACTTTCTGAAGATCAATTTCAAGGCCAATCTTGCCTTCGCCGCGGCCACCAAAGGCCATTTCGGCTAGGGTAACTGCCATGCCGCCTTCGCTGATGTCGTGTGCTGATGCTACTAATCCTTCCGCGATGGCGTCGGTGAGAGCGTAAATTTCTTTTTGAACCTGTGCAAAATCGGCTTCGGGAACGTTGGCACCTAGCTCATCAAATAGGCGATAATATTCGGATCCGCCGAGTTCGTTTTTGCGTTCACCCAACAAGATTAATAGATTGCCGGCTTTTTTAAATTGCATGGTAATAGCACGATCTACGTTATCAATTTTGCCGATGCAGCAAATGATAGCGGAAGGTGGAATGTGTCCGCTTTTACTTTCGTTATAGAGGCTTACGTTGCCGGAGATGACAGGTGTTGAGGCAGAAGGATAATTCTTTAGTTTTACGCCCTTGCAAGCAGCGGCAATGCCTTCGATACCTTCTTTGAGTTCGTTCATTTGGTCAGGCTTTTCCGGGTTGCCGTAATTTAAACAGTCGGTCAGCGCTTGTGGATAGGCTCCAACCGCCGCTACATTGCGCATAGATTCAACTACAGCATTGGCGGCTCCATGGTAGGCGCTTATTAGCGCGTAGCGAGGATTGCCATCGGTGGAAAAAGCTAAACCAACTTTTTTCGTTTTAGTATCGATTTTTTCATCCATCAAAGGGGCGATCACTCCCGCGTCAGCTTCACCGGCTTCGATCACAACATAGCCCTGTACATTTTTATCGTAGCGTTCGTAAATTGGCTTGCGGCAAGCAATATTTTCGGATGCCAATAGCTGTAATAATACTTTTTCGTAAGAGGTTGGTGCTGGTAATTTTGGCTCTTTTAAGGTGTTCTTTTTAGCTTTAAAAGGGCGATTATACACAAGCGCTTCCGTAAGAAGCTGCGAAGGTGCATGAACATACTCTTCGCCACGGTATTTAAGAACAAAATTACCCTCCTTAACCTTTCCAATAAGACAAGCCTGAGCTTTTTCTGCCACTAAGGGTAAATCCCATTTTATGTTGTAATGGTCGATAATCATCTTAGTGAGGCTGGGATGACACATCCAAGTAAAACGCTCCTGGGTCTCGGCGCAGGCAATAACTGAAGGTTCAAGGTTTTCAATCGCAACATTAACTTTGCCTAAATCGATTTCGGCACCAAGGCCGCTTTTAGCTACCTGTTCCACGGTGGAGCAGGTTATACCGCCAGCACCCATATCTTTAAAACTAACTTTTTTAATAAGTTTTTTACGTTGAAGTTCTTTAAAAAGATCGTAGGTCGACATCATAATATGACGCTTCAAGAAAGGGTTAGGTTCCTGTACGGCCCCTTTATTTTTTTCCTTTTCAGCCTCATCCAAAATAAGAGAAGCAAAAGCTGCTCCCCCCATACCGCTCATATCGGTTGGTTTGCCTACAATAATAATATCCCATTCCTCTTTAGCTGCCGTAGGTGGAACAAAAGAATGGATAAGCTCAGACTCTTTTATTAAACCAAGTGCGACCACATTCACTAAACAGTTGTCGTTAAACCCTTTATCAAAATAGGCATCCCCTCCTAAGTTAGGTACACCTATGGGATTGCCATAACCCCCTACTCCACTTACCACGCCATCGGCAATTTGGGTTACCTCATTTTTTTTCAAATCACCAAAACGCAGCGGATCCATTACTCCTATCACACGCGCGCCCATACACACTACATCGCGCACGCATCCACCAACGCCTGTCGCCGCCCCTTCATAAGGCACAATTTGCGAAGGATGATTGTGACTTTCATGGCTCACAACTAAACCAAAGCGGTCGCCTTTAATTTTAGCGATCTCGACAATACCCGAATCTTCCCCGGGACCTAAAATAACATTTGGACCTTTCGTAGGTAGTAGTTTTAAATAGCTGCGACTACTTTTATAGGAGCAATGTTCGGAACCTTGAATCCCCCAAACGATAGCTTCAGTTAAAGTAGGCGTTCTTTGTAAAGCTTTTGCTACGTGGCGTGCCTCCTCTACACTCAACCCAATATTATTTTCTTTCAGCACTTTTTTTAGTTCGGAGTCTGAGAGTAAAGAAAATTCTGGGAGTTCTTTCATTGAGGAATAGGGTTTTGTTTTCTAGTAAAGGATAAAAGAGCCATAATTCTTGCACGCTTGATAGCTGCAGCTAGGTCTTTTTGGTACTTTAAATTTGTTCCGGTGTAGTAACGTGGAACGATTTTACCGTATTGAGAAATATATTGACGTAAAAGCGCAACGTTTTTGTAATCGATATAATCGATGCCGTTGGTAGTAAAATAACAAGCTTTGTTGTATTTATTCTTGGCCATATTTTTTAATTAGTAATTAATAATGAATGATTAATAATGGAGGAGCGTTTAGTTAACGATACCTTCATCTTGATAAGATGTTTCTTCGTCATGAGGTTGAGATACACCCATATCCTGGCTGTCCCCTTGTCGTTTTTCTAGCATAATCATATCGCTAACTACAATTTCTGTGCGAAATTTCTTGATGCCTTCGGGGGTATCCCAGCTGCGGGTTTTTAAATAGCCTTCAATGTATACCAATTTACCTTTCTTAAGATACTGGCTGCAAATTTCAGCGAGTTTGCCCCATGCTACAAGTTCATGAAATTCCGAAGAGTCATGTTTTTGGCTATCCTTAGTTACCCATGCTCTATTAGTAGCAAGACCAAAAGTTGCAATAGGTTGACCCGTGGTAGTCTGCTTTAATTCAGCGTCACGAGTTAGGTTGCCAATGAGTATAACTTTATTGATGCTCCGCATAGGTTAGTTAAAAATTGATATCAGGGTTGTCGATGATACTTTTTAGTTTTGCATCAACATCTTCTAGGGTGGTCTCTTTTTTCTCAGGAGCTTTCTTTAATACTTCCCTGACTTTTTCCTTTGGAGCTTCCTGGGGAGCTTTTTTTGGAACTTCAGCTTTAACCGGCTCTGCTTTTTTCATCCCTTCCTTTGCCTTTGGAGGTTTACTTTCTAAAGCCTTATTACCTGGAGCTAGTTTAGCAGCCGCTTCTATCAATTGGGCTTCAGCTTCCTGCATTGCCGCAAAAGTTTTTGGTTCATACTTGAAAGGCAGAACTAAGGTCATGTGTCTCAAGAGGTCACGTTCCAAAACAAGCTTAGCGTTGATTTCACGCACAAATTCAGGCGCTAATGTAAAATCAAACACAGCATAATAGCCCTTGGTATGCTTTTTGATACTGTAGGCAAAATCTCTCAAGCCCCAGATATCTTCAAAGAAGATCTCACCTTTGCGGTCGGTGATAAGTTTACGGATCTCCACCAGGAGTTTAGTTGAAGCATCGTCCCCGATGTCTGGATTGAGGATAACCATCAGTTCATACTTCTTGATGTTATCCTGAACTACATTGTCTTTCATTCTTCTATGGGTTAAGGGATAAAAAGTCTTAAGCTGCGCTTGGTAAGCGGAGCAGAAAAGAAAGAAACAGTTGGAATGTAGCAAATACCCTGCTTAAGAGCAAGCCTTTTTATACCGGTTTTATAGTAAGTACTTTTTTATCAGTGCGTTAGTAGAATAGTATACTTTCTGTATTAATTACTATGTTTGTCAAGGTTCATTTGACTTAGTGTGTATTTATTTTATTTTGTTATATACCCGGCAGTCTTTCACCTAGTTGCTGGGAAAAAGGTAAGATTTATAGTACTTAAACTTAATTGTAATTTTGAAACATTTAATGATTTTAGTCAATTTTAAGTGGTTGAACCAAACGCCGCGGGCTTGTACTTTGTTAGTAGTAATGGCTTATAGAAAAGGAAGTTTGAACTAATAAACCAACGCTCTTATAAGTACGTCGCTCCCACAATTTGCGGTGAATGAATTGGCACGTAGGGCTCGCCATCAGAAAGTTTTTTCTAAGATTTCTGTTCTCAAGCTCCCACGTCTCGTTTCTCTTTCCAACATCTTTGTGCAGCCCGCAAGGACTGCTAAGAAGTTTCTTCGTTTTAGTGCCGTCGAAGAAAGCACTGTTTCGGTTTCTAATAAGCTTTTTAAAAGATATACAGCTGCCGTTGCGGTTTTGTTTTTTATAGGTTCAATTACACCGACTAATAGCTTAGCTTACGACTCCTATGGGGTTCAGGACAGTTATCCTTTAGAGGCTGGAAAGATAAGTCTATTAAGTGATGATGAAGGGTATCTTACTAAAATTAATCCTCAAACCAATAGCGGCGACCGTAGCACTATGCATGACCGCTTAACACATACGGTGGCGGCCGGAGAAACTGTTTCCACTATTGCTGCTGTTTATGGTTTAAAGACTTCAACCGTACTCTGGGAAAACGG
This sequence comes from uncultured Candidatus Peribacteria bacterium, assembly GCA_964389195.1. GTDB lineage: Bacteria > Patescibacteriota > Gracilibacteria > UBA1369 > UBA1369 > CAYMDR01. Next base: position 6,674 of record CAYMDR010000041.1, read on the forward strand.
TATTGTGAATGCCAATAGTCTGCGCGTTGGACAAAAACTCTCTATTCCACCGGTAGATGGCATAACCCATCAGGTTACTAAGGATCAAACTCTAGAAAAGATTGCTAAAACTTATGGCGTTACCGCCGAAGCTATTCAGAAGCAGAATGGTTTACTTGTTTCTACCGTAACCGTTGGTCAAGAACTTTTTATTCCTGGAGCTAAACCTCTTGCCCCAGCAGATGATGGCCGTACAACTCCTTCTCGTATTGGAACCTCTTCTCGTGTTTATACAGCCTCTACAGAGGGGGCGATCTTAGAAAACTCGAACGATGTTCCTGTTGGCGATAAACCATTTATTTTCCCTACTCGTGGCAAGTTAACTCAGGGTTTCCACGCAGGACATTATGCTTTTGATATTGGTGATCGTTCTATGCCACCGGTATGGGCGGCAGGATCTGGTACTGTTATTAAGGCCGTTACCGGCTGTGGATCTTTCCAGTATAACTGTGGAGGAGGGTACGGAAACCATGTTGTTATCGATCATGGCAATGGATTACAGACTTTATACGGTCATTTAGACCATTTGGATGTTGCTAAAGGTGATTATGTAGAGCAAGGCCAAACCTTAGGCCAGATGGGTAATACTGGTAGAGTAAGAGGGGCAACGGGTATTCATCTGCATTTTGAGGTAAGTTTAAATGGAAAGAAAAAGCTCCCGTCCGATTATTACTAGTATAAATACCAATGCGCTGGATACGAAAACCGTTTTTGCTTCTGATACGTTTGTACCAAAAGATTCTTTCCCCTGATCACGGTCTTCTCAAAATTTATTTTCCCCATGGTTTCTGCCGATTTTATCCCAGCTGCTCACAATATGGATATGAGGCGATTGAACATCATGGTCTTTTAAAAGGTGTACCTATGGCGGTTTGGCGTGTTCTACGCTGTAACCCCTGCAGTAAAGGTGGGGTGGATACGGTTCATTAATAATTTATCATGCAACGAGCGCTCATCAGTGTTACGGACAAGACCAATATTACTACCTTTGCAAAAGCGTTAGCTAGTAAAGGGATAGAAATCTTATCTACCGGTGGAACCGCTAAAGCTTTACGGGAAGCTGGTGTCCCAGTGGTTGAGGTTTCAGATTATACCGGTTCGCCTGAAATTTTAGGTGGCCGTGTTAAGTCTTTACATCCAAAAATTCATGGAGGTATTTTGGCTTTGCGTAATAATCCAGCACATATGGCGGAACTGGAAAAGCAGGGTATTAAGCCTATCGATATGGTAGTAGTGAATCTCTATAAATTTGAGGAAGTGGCTGAACGTGAAGGTTCTACCCCCGAAGAGATTATTGAGAATATTGATATTGGCGGACCCAGTATGATTCGTTCTGCTGCTAAAAATTTCCCCTTTGTTACAGTGGTAACAAGTCCTCACGATTATGATGAGGTTTTGGCAGAAATAGAGCGTGATGGTGATACGAGTTTAGAAACACGTCAACAGTTAGCTCGAAAAGCGTTTTCGCGAACTTATCAGTATGATGAAGCTATTGAGCATTATTTCCGCTTACAACTAGGAGAAGCTGAGTTATTGGATCTGCATTATGAAAAAGTATTAAGTTTGCGCTATGGAGAAAACCCACATCAAAAGGCTGCATTTTTCCGTAATCCAGCCAATGAAGATGCCAATATTACCAATGCTAAAGTACTGCATGGTAAGCAACTTTCTTTTAATAATATTGTGGATGCGGATGCGGCATTGGAATTGGTGAAAGAGTTTAAAGCTCCAACGGTGGCCTTAATTAAACATAATAACCCTTGTGGCTTGGCCTCAGCCAGGACGATTGAAGAGGCTTTTGAGTTAGCATATGGTGTGGATTCAATGTCTGCTTTTGGTAGCGTTATCGCTTTTAATCAGAATGTTACTAAGGCGATTGGGGATTCAATTAATGCTAAAAAACTTTTTGTGGAGATGATTATCAGTCCAAAATTTGAAGATGATGCCCTGGTAGTGCTTAAAAAGAAGCCGAATTTACGACTCCTGGAAACTGGACCTTTAAAAGTTGATTTAAACCGTCGCGATATTAAAAAAGTGGCTGGCGGCATTCTTATTCAAACGGAAGATACGTCACAAGTTAAAGCCGAAGATTTAAAAATTGTAACCAAAGCACAACCAACACCGGCAGATATTGAAACCATGCTTTTTGCCAATAAGGTGGTAAAAAGAGTGAAGTCGAATGCGATTGTTTTGGCCAAGGGCATGCCCAATGGCGCGCAGGTGGTTATGGGTATTGGCGCTGGGCAAATGTCCCGTGTGGATGCGGTATTTTTGGCTTGCTATAAGGCTGGTGAACGCGCCGCGGGTTCAATTATGGCGAGCGACGCTTTCTTTCCTTTTGCGGACGGCCTAGAAATGGCGGCGAAGCATGGCATTAAAACCGTTATTCAACCAGGTGGATCGGTTAAAGATGCAGAAGTAATAGCGCGCGCCGACGAACTTGGTATGACGATGGCCTGTACGGGGGTGAGACTATTTAGGCACTAAGAGTGACTTTAATTAAAACCTTCAACTAAGACGGTGAGCCATATTTTTCTTCCAGGTATTTAATAATGTCGGCGGAATCGTTCATGACCATGCCGTTATCACCAATAACGGGGACGGTGTTGCCAACACTTAAAACCACCGCTGGCTTGTTAGCGTAGTCGATGTTTATTTTTTCGTATTCCAGTTTTAGTTCAGCGAGTTTGGCGCGAACTTTGGCGCAATAAGGGCAGTCTTCGTATTGGTAGAGTTTTATCATGCTAGTTTTATGAAAATGGGGTAAAATGGGGCAGGTTTTGCCGTGAACTAGATGGTGTC
>CAYMDR010000042.1:0-966 GCA_964389195.1 uncultured Candidatus Peribacteria bacterium
AAAAATCTTGAAAAATAAAACCGATCTCCTGGTTGCGATAGCGAGACAATGCTTTGTCTTTTAATTCGTTTAATATTTTTCCGTTGACCTCGATCTGCCCGTAAGTGGGTATGTCTAATCCGCCAATCAAATGAAGTAAGGTTGATTTGCCCGAACCGGAAGGTCCAATGATTACGACAAATTCACCGTCTTGAATTTCAAGTGAAACCTCTTGTAGTGCTTCAACAGTTTCGTCTTGAGCGGTATAAAACTTACTGATGTCCTTTAACCTTATCATGTCCACCGCGACGTTTTAGTTTAATCCTCTTCGGCGCTGGAATCTGGTGTCGCTGGCATCACTTTAACATTTGTGAAGTAAGTATCATAGAAGAGTTTTTCGGCCTGGAGCATTTTTATCACCTTTTGGTCATCGCCGGCCTCTAAATACTTAGGGTTAACTTTTATAGAAATAGTTCCTGGAAAGCTGTCTTGTTTTAATTTGGTGAGGAAGCTTTCGATAGGTAGAATACCTTTTTCCAAAGGGGCATAGTAGTTCCCGGATTTCATGTTGGAGATATGGATGTGAACTAAGTATTTTTTAAGTGCCTTGTAGATACGGATCAGATCGTCATGTTTTTGAGCTACGCGTGAAGTATCTAAACAGGCATGTTTAAATTTTTTGAGGTCGAGAATGTTACCCATGGCATGCTCAGGAATAATGCCCAGAAAGTTCTGGGAAGGTGCATTTTCAAGTGCAATAGAGATGTTTTCTTTTTGGCGAATCTTAGGAATTTCGTTTTTCAACCATTGAATATACTTAAAATCAAAAATTTTAGGAGGTTGAATCACAATGACGCGTGCTCCTACTGTTTTCGCCATTTTTACAACTTCTTGGATTTTATGGGCATTGCAGTTGGGGGGAGTTTGTAGTGCTACGACAGGTACACCGGTTTCATCAATCAGGGACTTAATATATTCGGCATTTTG
>CAYMDR010000042.1:977-2118 GCA_964389195.1 uncultured Candidatus Peribacteria bacterium
AAAATTTTTTGGGTCGATGTTAAGGTCGATGGCTTCGTAACCAGCGGCTTTAACAAGTTGAAAGATCCTATTTAAGCCATACCCTTTTAAAGAATCGGTAGAAAGTGCGAGCATTTGTTTGTTTTTAACTTGTATTTTCGTTTAATTCTACCAGAAAACCCCCTAAAAAACAATCCTTGGGGTTGGATATTGGCAGGTTTTAGACTATAAATAGTTGCATAAATGTGAAAATGGTGTATTGTGTTAATCTTTTAAATATTTTTACGAGAGTATGGAGGTTTATGGCTCTACCAATGATGATTTACAGCAGGTGCATCAGTTTGAAAAACCTGCTTCTAGGGGTGTACGAGTTATTGCTGATACCAATGGGAGTTACGAAGGTTTTTGTGCAAGTATGTTTTCTTTGGGTATGGCACGGGAGTCCGAAGATGGCAGTTTGGAATGGTGCGGTGGGGATATGCATCTTATTTTACTTGGAGATATTGTGCTTGATCGTAATCCCCAAGGTACTAAAATTTTGCTGGCTGTTCATGAATTGCGAAAACAGGCAAAAGAACAAGGGGGGGATATTAAAATTATAGCCGGGAATCATGAGAGATGGGCATTACATACTTTAACGGCTACTCATCTTCATCTGGATAAAATAGATGAAGATCGTGCAAAAAGTGAGACTAAAAAACTTTTAGCTGAAGAGGCATGGGATCCAGACGACCCTGTATATGCTGAAATATTTGATGAAAGTTTAAAGTCTTTGCTTGCTCAATATAAAGAAACGTATTTACAAGCTATTGGTAGCGGCTGTTATGAGTCATGGGGAGAGTTTTTTGCTTATTTACCTGAAAAAAGGCAAGAAGAATATTTTAATTTATTATTTGGATTAGTTGATATAGAAACAGTTCAAGTTGAAAAATGGCGAGATATATTAACTTCTGATTCAATTAAAGTGTCGTCTAAAATACCCACAGCAATTATGATATTGAGACTAAGAACACGAATGGATTTTAATGATGTTGGTGAAATTTTCAAAGAGATTCTTGTGGCGATGCGTACTCATCCAGAAGGGAGGATAGTTTTAGAGGAAATGTGCTCGATGTCGTTGGTTGAAACTAGTGGAGAGGGAGATTTTCATACGCATACTGTC
>CAYMDR010000042.1:2128-2707 GCA_964389195.1 uncultured Candidatus Peribacteria bacterium
ATTAATGCACGAATTGCAACAATCAATACCAGCTATCAAGCAGAGTTAAGGCATAGACTTTTAGGTGGTGGAGAATCGGTTTCTATAAAGGCAGATGCAGATGCATTTAATTTTAGTGCGTCGGTGTTTTTATCTGATAACAATAGACGTGGTACTCTTTTTGGTAATGAAATGGATAAAAAGCTTTATGCAGCTGGTGTAAGGAGAATTTTTTGTGGGCATGATTATGCTGATTATCTTTCTTCAAAAACTTATTTGGATGATCCTAATTATGTTGATGATTATGATCCATGTATTTCACCTCCGGAAAGACTTGTACAGGTTATTGGTTTAGACAGAAAAGCTTTTTATGGTGATGATGCCGATGATCCACTGGGAAAGAAAAGACGATCTATAGCTGAAATTCTCCCAACGGGGACTGTTTTTGTTGGCGAGGCTTTTAGGGTTGTAGCTATTAGTGATGGTGTGCGGGTTGGGCTCCAATCATTGGGCTGTTTTGACGAAGATTCGTCTTAACCAATCTGTTCTTTGCCTCCCATGTATGGCACGAGTACCTTGGGGATTTTGATGGTGCCGTCT
>CAYMDR010000042.1:2717-9444 GCA_964389195.1 uncultured Candidatus Peribacteria bacterium
CAGTATTGTCCCATCTTTTTGCTGGTAGTTTTCGATGATGGCGACGAGGGTGCGTGCCATGGCGACAGCGGTGCCGTTGAGGGTGTGGATAAGCTGTTTTTCTTTGCCATCTTTCATGCGGATGCCGGCGCGGCGAGCTTGGAAATCTGTGCAGTTAGAGCAACTGGTGAGTTCGCGGAAGCGGTTTTGGGTGGGAATCCAGGCTTCGATATCATATTTTTTGGCAGCGGGAGCACCAAGGTCTCCTCCACAAATGTTAAGAACTTGGTAGTGAAAACCGAGTTCGGTCATGATCTCTTCTTCCATCGAGCGGATAAGTTCGTGTTCCTCTTCTGATTTGGAAGGGTCGCAGAAACTGAACATCTCGATTTTATCAAACTGGTGGACGCGAATAATGCCGTGAGTATCTTTGCCATAAGAGCCGGCTTCGCGACGGAAGCAGGTGGAAAAGCCAACATAGCGAAGGGGCAATTTTTCGGCCTCTAAAATTTTGTCGGCGTGGAGCATGCAGAGGGGAACCTCAGCTGTTCCGACTAGGTAAAGGTCGTCGTTGTCTGGTTGTTCTGCGGATTTTGGGTTTACCTGGTAGATTTCGTTTTTGTCTGCAGGGAAGAATCCAGTAGCGACCATCGCTTTTTCTTTAACCAGTACGGGCGGGATGATCGGTGTAAAGCCTTTTTTTACCAGTTTATGCATAACAAACTGGACGAGGGCGAACTCTAAAAGTACGAGGTCGCCTTTAAGATAGTAAAAGCGGCTGCCGGACATTTCGGTCGCCGTTTCCATATCGATAAGATCTAATTTTTTGCCCAGAGCAATGTGGTCGAGCGGTTCAAAGTCGAATTCAGGTTTTTTGCCAACAGTTTTGATGGGTTTGTTGTCGTTGTCATCGCGGCCTTCGGGGACGCTGTCGAGCGGAGGGTTGGGGATAGTAAGGGCGATGGCCTGGAGTTGTGCTTCAATAGTTTGGAGTTGTGGTTCTAAGTTTTTGAGTTTTTCTTTGGCTTCTTTGGACTCTGTTACTAAGGCGGGTCGGGTTTCGGCGGAGGCGGTGGGAATCTCTTTGGCGATTTTGTTTTGTTGTGCCTGGAGTGTTTCTATTTCTTGTAGGAGTTTGCGACGGTCGCTATCTAGCTTTAGAATCGCATCAATATCGCCACTAAAATGTTTTTTAGCGAGAGCTTTTTTGGTTTTTTCCGGTTGTTCCAGGAGGAGTTTAAGATTGATCATAAAAAGTGAGCAATGGATACATCTGTGTGTATCCTAGCATATGTTTCTTATGAAGAGAAAAGGGGAGGGTTAATTTATCTGGTCAGCTATCTTTTTTGCTTCAAGTTTTCGTAGAAGATTTACTCGAAATATGTTAAAAGCTTCTCCAAAACTTCCATTTAGTCCTGGGTAATCTTTGCATACTGCTAGGAGTTTTTTTGCTAGTGGGTGGGGAGTTGTCGTAAGGTCGTAAAATGAGTTTAATTCAGCGAAAAAAGCATAGGCTTTTTGAAGGGTATCGATATTTTCACCTTTTGCTCTTAAAATACCTAAATCTTTTAATTCTTTCGAAATATTTATAGCCTCAATAAGAGTTTCCATCATTGTATCAGCAAGTTTTTGAGATTCCTCAATTGGTCGGATTGGAGATAAGGTTTCTTTTTGCTTTGGAGCTGGTATTTGGCGCCCTGCTCTTTGTGCTTCAGCCATAGTGGGTTTTGGTTACTTCTTTAAAGTATACCATAATTTTTGTATTTTACCAGACATGTCTTATGCAAATTACAAAATGGATATGGTAAGTAACGAGGCGGCTGTGGCTTCATTACGGTAAATGTTACGTACGAAATTGAGTAGGTTTTTTCGCTATGACCATTGTGGAATCTTTTGCCAAATTTTCCGTGATGGTCTTTGCATATTTTAATGGTGAACTAATATCTTTCATGATGAGTTGGTGTTGTATGGCGGGGTTATATATTTTGATAGTTCCATAGTTGAAGATTTTCCCAAAAATGCTTTGCGAAACTTCGGCTGCCGTAAAATTTTGAAATGCATACATGTTTTCTTGCGTTCTAAAAAGTCCTTGGCGATGAATGATATCTTCGTTGCGAATTTCGAAACTGTTGTTGACCCACTGAAGTACCATAATGGTTACCCAAAGCATTTGAATCATGGTTAATCCTGAAAGGATTATTATTCCTATCCAATCAGCTTGTAAAAGGCTTAATGCTGATGTATTGCTGTTGTTAATGAAGAGTGTTGAAAGTTCGAAGACTATGTAAATACCCAGGAAGAAAATTTCACTCAGAAAGAGTTCTCCAATAAGGAAAAGGATACTTTTTCTTATGATGATGGGATGAACGATGTTATTATTTGTCATGGTTTGAGGTAAGCATATTTTTATTATAGCTTTTGTATGCCTGAATTGAAATTAAAATCGGGTCGGGAAAAATCTTTGCATTTTCGTCATCCTTGGATTTTTTCGGGAGCGCTTGAGCTTGGTAGTGTTGGTGCAAGCGGTTCATTGGTAGGTTCGGATAATTCTCATAAGATTTTAGAAGATGGAACGGTGGTTGATATTGTTGCAGCTGATGGGCGTTTTTTAGCAAGAGGATACTATAATTCCAAATCTAATATTGCGGTGAGGGTTTTAACTTTTGAACAAGAAGAGATCGATCTGGAGTTTTTTAAGAAAAAAATGCAGGCCGCTTGGGATTATCGCAAGGAGTATGTGGGCGATGATACTATGGCTTATCGTGTAGTTTTTGCTGAAAGCGACGGTTTGCCAGGGCTGATTGTGGATAAGTATGGTGAGTATTTAGTGGTGCAGATTCATACGCTTGGGATGGAACACTTAAAAGCGTTGGTTGTGGATAGTTTGATTGCCATTTTTAAGCCGAAGGCGATTTATGAGCGGAGCGATGTGAATGTCCGTAAACAGGATGGTCTTACCACGATGCCACAGGGGCTTTTATATGGGAAACTGCCTAAGGTAGCCAAAGGACGTATAGAAATTGAAGAACATGGTGTAAAGTTTTTGGTGGATGTTGTGGAAGGGCAAAAAACAGGGTTCTTTTTGGATCAACGTGAAAACCGTTTAGCTTTGCAAAAATATGTTTCTGGCAAAAAAGTTTTGAATCTGTTTGCCTATACGGGAGGATTTAGTTGTTATGCCTTGGCGGCCGGAGCCGAGAGTGTGGTTAGCGTAGATATTTCCGTGGAAGCCAGCAAACTTTGCGATGAAAATGTTGCTTTGAATCGCTTTAAAAAGGGGACTCACAAAAGTGTTACGAGCGATGTCTTTGCCTATTTGGATAAAGCTTTTGATAAAAAGGAGGTTTTTGATGTGGTGATTGTTGATCCGCCCGCTTTTGTTAAGTCCCAGAAAGATTTAGAAACAGCACTTAAGGCTTACACTCTTTTAAATGCGCAAGCCTTGAAAGTTTTACGAAAAGGAGGCCTGTTGGTGAGCTCCTCTTGTTCTAGTTATGTTACTCCAGAACTTTTTCAAAAAGCGCTTTTCCAAGCGGCTATGCGGGGAGGGAATGATTTGATTATTTTGGAGCAACGTTCTCAGCCTTTTGACCATCCTTTACGTTTATTTTTCCCTGAGGGGCAGTATCTGAAATTTTTTGTTTTGAGGAAGGGTTAGAGGTTATAACGAAATGCTCTAAGGGGTGGTGATTTTGGCGGTAGACTTGCTAAAATTCTTTGTTCGAGTGCCTGGGACTGTTCTGCCAAAACAGTTTCACTGTCTCTTACGGAAAGAGGTATTGTAACGATGAAAGGGGATGAATCTATTTCACCGGAAGTTGGCTCTATTTCGTTTTCATCAGCTTTTGTTGCTATGGCTGCTTCAGGGTTGGCACCGTGGGGCATACTTTTTTTATAAGGAAATAATGCCGATTAGGTCGGCAATTGTATCCTTAAGTTGACATGTTTGTCTAATATTTTTTATAAACTTTGTTGAGCCACCATGTTTTGAAAAGTGGCACGGTGAGGGTTGATAGGACGAAAGCTATTGCCGGGACAATAGCATTGATAAAAGGTTCAGGAAGTTTTGCTCCCAAGAAAAAGATGACGATCACCATGTAGGTGAGTATTAGCACGATGAGTTTTCTAGTCCAACTTTTTTCCCAGGCTTTATCCAATTCAACACGTTTGTTGCGGGCTTTGATTTCGTCGATTTCGGTTTGAAGTTGTTCGAGGGTGGGCATGGGGTTTAAGGAAACTTTAAATAACAATATATTGAGAATGAATGCGAGATACAAGAAACTCCTTTTTTTCATTTTTTAATAACTTAGTACAATAATTGCATGTAACGTTTGTGCATAACCGGTTATGCGCGCTGTTAGGTGCTGTGCTATTATTTCGTCATAAATTTGATAAATGCTTGTTTTTGCCTGCCGATATTTTGCTCTGTTACATAAAAATTACCACTGCCAATAAGCCAAAAAATTTTATCAACAGCATAAGCGGTAACATTGTTGGCCTTGGCGAGATTATCAATAACTTTTAGTGTCTGATAATCTTGTTTTATTGTTGATTTTTCCAGTGGATCAATTAGGTTTAACGCCTTAAAAATATCTTTCAAGTGAACATCTGGTTTGCCATAATTAATATATCCAAGCTCTTTTAAGATGTCACAAGCCAAAGGAAAGCCAATTCCTGATATTTCAATGCTAATCATCAACGGCAATGCTGGTTTTGCTTTTATATCATTTGCAAAAAAATCAGCCCATTCATAAAAATTTTTGGCTGTTTCAAATTCTTTTAAAAAATGAGCGGAGTCAATAACTGATTGGCAAAATTGAGGCCATAAGCTTCTTGAAGTTGTTCGTACTTGTCCCGTTGGTTTCAAGGTTTGTTTTATGTCGTTAAGTAATATCAAGCCGCTTATCTTAGAATATTTTTCAGCAACTAAGTGGGGATCAAAATTAAAAAGGACTTTTGCTAAATTTTGTATGCCACCAATAGATTTACCAATTACCTTACTACTCATTTGCCTATTTTGTGCAGAGTCGCAAAATCTTTTGTAAATTATTTTTAAATCATCTGGTTTGTTGGATTCCGATTCTAAATGTTGTTTCAAGATTGATTCAGTTATACCATCCTGTTGGAGTAGGAAGTTATAAGCGGCTTGATATATTTTTTGTAGTTCTTGGTTAGTCATTGATTTGTTAGAAATAATAGCATTTTATCCCATTCAAATTCCGTTGCAGATATCAGCTGTTATATGATGTTGCGAACGGATTAAGCAATTTTAAGTCCATTTTCAACACCTCTCTCTGGTTGCAATACAACATACTTTTTATCCTCTAAAACGACCCCCAGTATTAGACATTCTGACATCATATTTGCAACTTGTTTAGGAGGGAAATTTGTTACTGCAATAATTTGTTTACCTATTAAATCCTCTTTTTTATACAATTTCGTTATTTGAGCACTTGTTTTCTTGGTGCCAAATTTTCCGAAGTCAATTTTGACTTGGTATGAAGGATTTTTTGCTTCTGGAAAGTCATTGACTTCCAAAATAGTTCCAACTCTCATTTCAACTTTTTCAAAATCGTCCCATGTAATCATTTTTTTAGTTTTAGAGGATAAAGTAGAATAAACGTAGTGAGCAATTTTATACAACGTCCGTGCCTGAACGAAGTCTTGGTGAAAAATTGGGGAAATTATAGCTTGATGTCAGCGTCTTCAGGTTGCCTTATTGAAGCCAAAAAATAGCGGTTTTTGCCGTCCTGGGACGGCGGTTTAGTTTTTTTGAGTTATGATTTTGCTCGTAGCATAAACCTTTACTTCTAAGGTTAATCTTTTCGCGAGTTTGTCGGATTGGACATCAAGGTCGTAATGGTTTTGTAAACCAAGCCAAAATTCTGGAGTTGTGCCGAAATATCTGGAGAGGCGCAAAGCCGTGTCAGCACTGATAGAGCGTTTACCCAGTACTATTTCGTTGATTCTTCGTGGCGGGACGTTTATGTCTTTCGCTAGGCGATACTGACTTAGCTTAAGTGGTTTTAGAAACTCTTCGGTCAAGATTTCACCGGGATGAATTGGGTCGATTTTTTTCATGATTCTAAGTGATTAATGGTAATCGATGATTTCTACCTCATGAGCAGAATTTTCTATCCATTTGAAACAGATTCGCCATTGTTTATTGATTTTAATACTGTATCTACCAGCTCTCTGACCTTTAAGTTGTTCTAAATGGTTTCCGGGAGGATTTCGTAAGTCGTTGATATTTTTTGCTTCATCAAGCATCAAAAGCTTACGATAGGCATTCCTTTGGATATTTTGAGGCAAAGATTTAGAAAAATTTCGATAAAAGATTTTTATCGTTTCCTTATCTTTAAAACTTTTAATCATAACAATAGTAATGTGATGCGTTACTATTGTAAAGTAGAGAGATTAAATAATTTTAAAGGGATGCTGAAATTTTTTTGATATAAAACAAGTGAGCCAAAGTTGGGTCAGGTCGCAGCCGAACCGCATGGGCGCTGTAATGAAAAGTTTTAATTTTGTCAAAATATTTGGTGCTATTTTAATAATTAATTTATTCCCCCGTATAATCTGAATATAAATGTTCTTCATTTTCTTTTTTTACCGAATTATAATCTGTGACGATGATCTTTAAGTAGCTATTTGAATAATAAAGATTGGCATTAGAGGAATTGCCGTTTTCATCAAAATAATAGTAAGGGCTATCTTCACTTTTTTCCTGCTCTTTAAATGCTTGAAT
>CAYMDR010000043.1:0-9399 GCA_964389195.1 uncultured Candidatus Peribacteria bacterium
TTGCGGCTCAGGGGTATGTGGTGAGGAAAGAACCAATCGATTTGGCTCAAAATACGTTTACTATAAATGCACGAAATATGGAGGCAAAACGAGGTGTAATGAAAAATATATACGGGAAGAAAAACTGATAGAATCCATCGCTAAAATGATTGAAACGAACAAAGAAAAAGACGTGTTAGTGAGCAAGAAAATCCTCAGAGAAGTGCAAAAAATCAACCAAATACAAAAACTGACGGTAGGGCCTGATGCCAAAGAAGTGAGCAATATTGGCTACATCCAGTACATTCTAGAATGTATCGAAGGACAGCTTTACCTCAAAGGTGGAGAAGTATCACTGGAAAAATTAAATGAAAGCAAAAACATAGAAAATACTGAGATCCAAATCCCAGTACTTGCCTAAAACGGCTCTTGTAGCGTTGTGGATAGACTCTAACTCAAACTCAAACTAATAACCGTCAGCGAACTGGCGGTTTTATAAATCCCAGATCAACCCAAGAGGGTTTAAGAGGACTTCAAAACAAAAAGGAATAGTATTGAAGGTTGATGAGATTTCCCCCTGTGAGCAAAGCTTATAACAAACAAATTAAGCAGCCTAAAAAATCACGATCGCCACTCCGTCTAGAGCACCCGGGTCTAGTACCATCAGCAAGGCCACAAGAGCCTTTTCACGATCAAAAAGAGCCCCGTCTACATAACCACTTCGCCATGGGTGAACGGGTCATAAATGGCTTACACGAGCCGTTTGGCTGGGGATGAGGGATTCGAACCCCCGATGGCGCCTCCAAAGGGCGCTGCCTTACCACTTGGCGAATCCCCAACACGATGATTGCTGTACTTTAACAGCAGGGTCGATTGTACTGAAAGCCTTTTAAATCTTCAAGCCGACCTTGGCAGTTTCGTCTACAATGATTTTTTGCACATCGGCCACGCATTCCGGAATTTTGCCGTCCAAGCTCCAGACCTGGTAATCGAACATATCCGCATCTTTTAGCTCTTTTTCGGCACTTTCCATGCGTCGTTTGAGCTCATCTTCAGGTAGTTTTCCTCTTTTGGCGATACGTTCGAGCAGTTTTTCGCTGCTTTCCGCCTTTAAAAAGATCGTGACCAGGTTTTCGGCAGGAATAACCTTGCGAATGGAATGAAAACCCTGCACATCCACCTCGCGCACAATCACCTTTCCTTCGCGCAGAGCAGCCATAATCGGCTCTTTCAACGTGCCATAGTAGTTACTTTGGTGAACATGCGCCCATTCTAAAAATTCACCACGTTCAATCCCCTCTTTAAACTCTTCTAAAGATGTAAAATGGTAGACTTCACCATCCTTTTCACTGGGACGCATCGTCCGCGTAGTGTGCGAGATTGGGTAAAAAAACCCTGGATAAAGCCCTTTTAGAGCCCTAATCACTGTCCCCTTGCCAACCCCCGAAGGGCCGGAAATAATGAACAGTTTCCCCTTTAAAGCGCTTGTTTGAGAGCTATTTTCCATAAAACGAGTAAAAATCTGCCGCAACACCCAAATTGCCCAGAGTGCTATTGCTAAAGCATTGTAAGAGAAAGTAAAAAATGCTACAATATCAAGATTTGAAAAGCAGCAAGACAGATGTTCTTAAAAGGCTTTAGAGAGCAACTGCCTTCCTACTTTTCTATCAGGTAGTCGACTACTACCTACTAAACACCTCGCGTGAGGAAAAAAAATCAAAAATAAAAGAAACAAAAACGTACTCTTCTCCACTTAATAACGGGGAGGAAAACAAAAAAGACAAAAATAAAAAAGGACGGAGGTGTCCGGCGTCCCAAAACAAAGCACCAAAGAACAGTAGGAAGTAAAGCTTTTCCACCACGCACCAAGTGCGTACCCGTGGAAGACAGTAACAGAAAACTTTAGTCGGCATTCTGTTACTCAGACCCTTTGATCCACTTTATCATTAAGATAGAGGAAGTCAGAGGGATCACTAGAGGCACCCCTTAATACTGGGTGCCTCTTTTTAGAGCGATGTCCCTAAAAAGGAAGATCATCAATAGCTACCTCCTCATTTTTACCGGAAACCTGAGAAGCCATCATCTCATTATTTGCTGGTGCCTCCGACGACTTATTAAGTCCACCATGCTCGGCCTGTCCTCCCATATAAGAAGATCCACCTTCAAGCGGCGCACCTTTACGATCAAGCATAATCATATTCTCAATCACGATTTCTGTTCGATAACGCTTGATACCATCTTCACCTTCCCAGTCACGAGTCTGCAAACGGCCTTCCACAAACACCTTACTACCCTTTTTTAAATACTGGCCACAAATTTCTGCCAATTTCTGCCAAGCAACAACGTTATGAAACTCCACTTTTTCCTGTTTCTGACCGCTTGAATCCTTCCAGGTAAAGTTAGTAGCAATACTAAAACTTGCAACGGCTGAACCGCCAGGAATCTGTTTTACTTCAGGATCACGGGTTAAATTACCAATAAGTTGTACTCGATTCAAAGACATTGCCATAGATATAAAATTACGGATTACAGAAGATGCGTCGGCAATATACTAAATTCATTCTTCCGTTGTAAAGAATTTACTATTTCCTTGGTTGACATCAGGAATTACTTGCAGCAAAGCTTTATTTATTTGAATTTGATAATACCTGCCAAAGAAGTAGCCAAAGCCAAAACTTAAGACAACCACAATAAGTACGCCAACTACCGCATAAAGCAAATCGCGAGCGGAAAAGGTAAAATTTTTTAGTTGCATTTTAAGAGAAAAATGGAATGATAGAGCCTATGAACGAATACGCATTTATCCTTGGCCGCAAAAACCTCCTTTCCATTGCCGAACTCTGCCAGGTTTTACACCAAGAGGTCCTACAGGAAGGCAAAAAAGGTGAAGCGGTGGAACAGCCAAAAATTATCGATATCACACGAGAAACTTTAACTGCGGCACTCCCCTACCCTTTAAAAAACCCGCAAGAAAGCCTTAACCGCTTAGGGGGAACCATTAAGATCGCCAAGGTTTTTGCCGAAACCTCTACCAAAGAGGAGATTCCTAAACTGGTAAGCGCTTTCTTAATTGAGAAGTTTAAAGATCATCCAACTAAAATTCCTTATGGGATAAGCCTCTACAGTTTTACCGATATTCATGAAAATTTCTTAAAGAAAACCTTAATTTCTATTAAAAAAGATATGGTGGCCGCCGACTTAAAAAGTCGTTTCATCAACAATAACTTTAGAAATCTAGAAAGCGCAGCTATCTACCACGAAAAACTCCTCCAAAAAGGTGCCGAAGTGATCATCATTCAAGGTAAATACAAGTTTGTTATAGCCGAAACCCAAGCTCTCCAAGATTTTGAAAACTACGGCCATCGAGATTTTGACCGCCCCATGCGCGATCCACGCCTCGGCATGCTCCCTCCCAAAGTTGCCCAGATCATGATTAACCTGGCCGGACTTGATAGCATAAACCAAGCACCAAACCCAAACCGCACCCTCTATGACCCTTTTGCCGGCGTAGGAACCGTTCTAACCGAAGGCTTAATGATGGGCTACAGCGTAGTCGGCTCCGATATTAGCGATGAAGTGATCCAAAAAGCACAAAAAAACTTAGATTGGACCCGCAACCAAGTGTACGTACCAGGCCAAAAAGCGCGGCTTTTCACCAAAGATGCCACCCTCTTAAATGCCAAAGACCTCCCCGAAACTATCGATGCTATCATCACCGAGTCTTGGCTTGGCCCCGCCGTAAGCCACCTACCACCCACTGAAAATATTCACAAAACTTTTGAGCACATTCGTGAAACTTTGCTACGTTTTTTCAAAGCGATTCACCGCTTTACTAAGCCCGGCACCCCTGTTGTGATTAGCCTACTTACCTACCGCGCTCAAGGACGCTTCCTCTTCATCGAAAATCTTGTGGAAAAAATTTCCGCCATCGGTTTTGAAATCGAAGAGGTTATCCCTCAAGAGATCCAAATCCAGCATGGCCTCCGCGGCTACCCACGCAAAGGCCTCATCTACGACCGCCCCGACCAAATCGTCGCCCGCGAAATCTGGAAATTCGTGAGACGCTAGCAAGCCCTAGCCCAAGAAAAGAGATTGAAAAAAGCAAAACACTTGGCTATAGTAGTTCTGCTTCGAGTCAAGGCGGGCTTTTACTAGCTTACTGCCTAAAGCACACATTCCATATTCCCCTGTAGCTCAGTGGTAGAGCAACCGGCTGTTAACCGGTAGGTCACTGGTTCGAGCCCAGTCGGGGGAGCCATTCTTGAGATTCAGCACATTTGAGCATAGCATCAAATGGCTTTTTCAAGTCCCATAGCATCTTTTTGCCGTCCAATCGTAAGTTGGCGTTGCTTGAGACTGTATGCTTTTTTGTCATACTCTGGGCTAAGCAATACTACTTAATCTGACCGTTAATGTATAAACACGTTCGCGTAAAAGAGCTGTAATATTCTCTATTCGTGGGTCTTTTTCCAATCGATCCATAATTTTTGTTACTCTAGGACTATCGATACTCTTATCAGTAGTGGCACTTGGAGCAAAAATCCTAACTTCTCGACTTTGTGGATCAACGGAGACAGTAACCCTTCTAAATCCTGCTCTTCGAAAAACCCCAATATATCCTAAAATAAAAGCAGGAGGCTCTACAACAGCCACCTCTGTAACGGAATCATTAAGTTGATCAACAACCTCTCCACTCATAACAACATTATAGATTTAAAAAGAGTTAGCATTATATACTTTTTTTTATTTTCGCAAAGATTATTCGCCCATCGTATCCAACTAATCGTACCCATCTAAACGAGGAAAACCAAATCTGTCTATTTGAAAATATCAAAACTCCCCCTAAAGTCCAATATCTCACTATACCATTCAGTTCGCATACTGACCACAAGAGGGAGCCAAACATTTTAATGGCTTACTAAAGCCATTTTTTGCTATAAAGTCTAAAAGCTGATTCGGCTAAGTAAGTATTGACTAAGACATCTTGGTTACGATACAATGATTTCGTAACCACTTAAGCCATACAAGTATGTCCGCCTCCCGTTCAACCATCTCCTTTGAAGAACAAAACTGGAAGTCACTCCAAAATGCTCCGAATAAGAGCAAAGTTGTTAACATAGCTTTAAAATTCTATTTCGATTCAAAGGCAACTCTCAAAAAAAAAGAGGAGGAGTTCATTTTAAACGAACTTGCTCACTATGAAGAAACGGGAGAAACCTACTCTTTTGAAGAAACATTTGAATGAAAATTATATTTTTAAGACAAGCCCATCGGTTTATCAAAAAAGCCGACCAGCCATTGAAAGATAAAATAAAAGAAGAAGTTTTAAAAATTGCTGACCAGCCAAAAATCGGTGAACAACTTAGTGGAAAACTAAAAAACCTGCGCTCTCATCACTTCCGTTTCGTACGAACTCAATATCGAATCGCTTACACTATAAAAAATAATTTGATCATTATTACTATTGCAACTCGCGAAAATTTTTATCGAGATTTAGTAGAATAGTTCGAATATCATCAAGCCCGGGGAGCCAAATTGGACTAGCAGATAATTCTAGTACCAAATTGAATGGAGAACGCAGGTTGAAAACTAGCTTTTTCCATTTCACTAAGAGGTCTTTTTTCCAGTTGACAGATCCTCCTTCATTTCCCCATATCCATACCTTATTCCATGACGTCCTCTATTGTTTTCAGTCGGATCACCTAATAATGGTAAAATTTCCCTTCTATCTGCAGGTTTTAAAAATTTTATAACGAAAAGAACTGTATCACTTGTAGCTCGAATATTTGCATCTTTAAAGCCAAATTGCACATACATATTCCTTCTTTGGTTATAAAAGCTTTGTACCTGAACTTTACAATCTCCTTCAACTTGGGTCGGTGGGGGAAAAGCAATACGGTCTTTTACCGCTTCTTCAAGAGATAATGTACTAGCACAACTAGTACTTAACTCAGCAGAAGGAACTTGCCTTTTCGAAAACGCAAAATATGCTACTTGTTGTTTAATATGTAAATGTTTTAAAACATAGGCAGTAGCGTCGTGGCACGCCAATACCACGCTATCGCGTTTATCAAGACCTTGTACTTCATATTCGCGTTCACGCATAATACGAAAAATTTCAACTGGGACAAACTCTTTTGGTATGTCTTCCACGGACGGTAGACTTGCTTCTAGCACTTTTTCTTTTGATGTCACTTTTGAAATACTTTTTCTTACATTTGCATGAATTACAGGTAAACTCGCTACTCCAGAATCTGGGGGAGAAATAGTAATTCTAACCCTTCCAAATTTATATTGCCCAGGATTGTTTTCACTTGGCAAAACCCTTGCAAAAGCAATAAGTCTTTTCTCTCGTTCTGTCAAAAGCGCTCTTCGAGGAAAATTATCTTTTTCATTGTACTCTGTACCACCATCACCATCTTGTGAGTCTATCAGTGCTAAATCTAGTTCTAATCTTCCCATTTCAATAATTTTAGAGCAATATTCCTTCTTTTAATTATACCGCAAAACATAGATCCAGACAATGATTATCCCATTTTCACTTACCATAATTTGATTGCATTTTTTGAATAAAGGTTCATATTTTAAGCTAAGAAAGTTTTAAAAAACCTGAATTATGAATAAATTACTTAAATTCTTCATGGCTTCTTTTGGAATAATGATGGTTTTAGCAGGTTGTAGCCCAAATACTTCCAATACTTCAACTAAAATAACCTATGATACCACAAAAAGTTATTGGCTAGAGTGGAATGCTGACTCTGCAAAAGAAAAACCCTGGATGTTAGCACCGCGGCCTCATTTCACCGAGACACCAACTGAAGAGCATATTCTACACGCTTATTATTGGGACAAATGGGAGAAAATTACCGACGGTTTTCAAGATAACACATCGGGTGATTTTAAATTACTTGATTATAAAAGAGTAGAAATTGATCAAAATAAATATACCGTCCAAGTTTCTTTACCGTTTAAAACTGAGCAAGAAAAACAATTTTTTGATAAATACCATTTAGGATTAACAATTCAGATCCAAGTCGAAGGTAAGTTTGTTCAAATGTTTTTAGATGAAGGGTGGAAAATAGTTAATACCAAACAGTAACAAAAAAGCAAAACTACCTTGCTATAAAATCAAGCTAAAATTAAAAGCTTTCATAATATTTACCACACTGAAAATTATGGCATTGCAACAGCTAAAATTTGACTCACAGATAAAATTATAACGCTATATTCACGGTTTTTTAAAGTAATGACGCCATCACCAATATTAGTAACAACCCCACCAATAACATTACCAGAAACATAAAAAAAGAGCCCTTTATTTTCTTTCATACTAGCTTCAAAAAGTGCCTGAAAAGTGTTCATGAAAAATTAAATTAAAAAAATATATTAGCCCAATTATACAAGGACAAAAAAATTTAAACAAACCTCATTGATAAATTTTATGTTTTAGAAGATTATGAAAGTAACACAGGAACAGCTACTATCTATACTAAAAAATCGCTTTGAGGAAAATATGCAACGACATAAAAAACTCAATTGGCTCCTCATTGAAAAAAAACTGCTCAAAAACCCTAAGAAAATATGGTCGCTTGATCAGATGGAAAAAACCGGCGGAGAACCGGATGTTGTAGGATATGATGATAAAAAAGATGAATATATTTTTTTTGATTGTTCAAAAGAAAGTCCCATTGGTAGAACCAATATAGCTTACGATGCCGAAGGTGAAAAAATAGCTTTAAAAAGTAAGAGAAAAGTACGATGTGCTGGAAATGCTATTGATATGGCCGCGGCCATGGGAATTGAAATTCTTACCGGGGATCAATACCTAAAAATTTTACAGAAAATAGGAAGGTTTGATGAAAATTCAGCAAGTTGGGTGATGACTCCAAAAGAAATGCGGGCAAAAGGCATTGGATGCTTAGGCTGCAGGATGGGCGCAGGAGATAGAGGAAATTATTCTGGAATCAGCACTTTATACATGGCAAGTTACTACAGCAAAGATTTTGGTTTTAGAGGGTGTTTAAAAATATAAATACACGCTTCCGTTGAAGCTTAAGAAAATTTTTATCAGGATTTAGTTATATTATTTCGAATATTTTAAAAAACATGAAAAACACTCTCCCAAAAAGCATAACCCTTTCAATACTAATCGCAATTTTCCTCGTGCCTTCTCTGGCGTTGGCGCACCAACCCCGCATCACCGAAAGCCACCTGACGGAGGTTTTTGAACCCGAAATTTCCAAAGCATACTATGCTGAACTAAAGGGCGAACCAGATGTCTACACTATCGAGGCTACCGAACCTTTCAATCTCTATGTGAATATCCTCGTGCCAGATATTGCCGGCCAAAAAAAAGATGTATCGGCAGTGCTACTAAAAGAAGGCACCGAATTCGCCACCCTCAACGGAACCAATTTTGAGTGGAAGCAATTTTACGAACCCTTTGGCGCTGACACCTACTGGATGGGTCCAGAGTACAAAGCGCGAGTCGAAGCCGGCACTTATCAAATCCGCGTGTCGAGTAATAATAACGACAGCAAATACTCGCTCGCTATTGGTGAAATAGAGGCCTTCGACAGTAAAGAAGGCGTCAACGCGCTGACTGTTATACCTCAACTAAAGAAAAACTTTTTCAATGAATCCCCCATTGCCTTTATTGCCTCACCTTTTGGCTGGGGGTTGATTGTAGTAATGTATCTTCTAGCTGGCATCGTGGGGCTTATCTATCGCGCTATTTTAAAGCGACTAGCAAAAGGGACCGCGCGGGGTGCATCCAAAAACATCAGTCGCAATGGTCGCTTGCTTCGTTTGGCCATAGGTATAGGATTACTCCTGTGGGCCATCACAACTACTTGGAGCCCTATCCTTATTTTTTTCTCAGGCTTTACGCTGTTTGAGGCCATCTTTAGCTGGTGTGGCTTTTACGCAGCGATTGGCAAAAACAGTTGTCCTATACCATAAATTCACACTTATGAACGAACCAACACAATACGCCCAATTCATTAAACCCTTCTGGGCTCCACCTTCATGGCTCTTTGGGCCGGTATGGACGGTGCTGTACGCTATCATTATCGTTTCTTTCGGGACAGTATTTTATAAGGCATACACTAAACAGATCCCGTGGATGGCAGCATTGCCGTTTGCCCTTAATCTTTTTTTCAATCTTATATTTACACCAATCCAATTTGGACTAAAAAATAATCTTTTAGCTTCAATTGATATCCTACTTGTAGTGGGGACGCTCATCTGGGCACTCTACGCAGTGTGGCACGCCTCGTCCGAGCTCCGTTGGGTAGTTTACGCCAATATTCCGTATCTATTATGGGGTACTTTTGCCACCTGTTTGCAACTGACCATCACCTACTTAAACCGCTAATATGTTTATAAAACTTTTCGCGATTTCGTTACCTGTCTTCTGTA
>CAYMDR010000044.1:0-9358 GCA_964389195.1 uncultured Candidatus Peribacteria bacterium
ATTTGTAAATAGTAATATAAGGCTTGTGCTTAGGCTTAAACTGAGTGTTTAGCTAAGGCTTTTTTAAGACGATTCAAGGTCTCAGTTTCGCCCAGCGCCCAGATAAGTTCAAATACCCCGGGTGAGAACTGTTCTCCGCTTAAGGCCACTCGCATTGGCCATAATAGTTGTCCAGGTTTTAATTCCAAAGTTTGTGCTAGTTCTAAAAGGTAGTTCTGAATTTTTTCCAGCTGTTGATAATCATTAAAATTTTCTAAAGCCTTCAAGCTTGCTTGTAAAGCTTTGCCAACGATTTCTTTATCTACCTGCATTTTAGGGTTTAATACGAGGTCGGTTGAGTATTCTTTCATGGCAAAATAAGGCTCCAAGTTTTGTTTTGTTTCCTTAGGAGTTTTAAGAATTTTTTCTTCAATGGTAATAAGAGCTTTTAGTAAAAGTTCTTTTTGTTCTAACCATTCTTTTGGCAAGTATGCCTCGCATATTTTTAATAAAAGTATGCCTCTTTTTTCGTTAAAAATGGCCTCTTTTTCTAGAGAAGTGAATTTATAAACGGTTTCATTTTTTTTGTTAACTTCGGTTGTTGCTTGCGGATCGAGCTCTTTGGCGATAGATAGCAGTGCTTCATGATGGAGCCTTTTTTGCCATTGAAAATTAAACCAGTTCAGTTTTTCTACATCGAAAATAGCGCCGGCTTTATGAACATTTTCTAAGGAGAATTTTTCAATCAGTTCCTCTAAAGAAAAGATTTCCTGTTCCTCTCCTTTTCCTGGATGCCAGCCGAGTAAGGCGATAAAATTAATGATGGCGGCAGGAAGATACCCTTGTTGGAGGTATGACTCTACGCTTACATCCCCCTGGCGTTTGGATAGTTTGGTTTTATCTTTATTTAAAAGCAGTGGGATGTGGGCAAATTCGGGAGGTTGCCAGCCGAAAGCCTCATATAAAAGTAAATGTTTTGGGGCAGAAGGTAGCCATTCTTCGCCTCTAATGACATGGGTAATCTCCATTAAATGGTCGTCAACAACGTTTGCTAAATGGTAGGTTGGGAAATTATCGGACTTCATTAAAACCTGATCATCTATAGTTGAGGTATCAAATTGGACGGTGCCGCGGATTAAATCTTTAAATTTCAATTTGCCGCCGCGAGGGATTTTTTGACGGATGACGTAGGGTGCGCCGCTTTGCTTCTTTGTTTCGATCTCTTCTGCGCTTAAATTAAGGCAGGTTCGATCATACATTGGGGCTAATTTTAGTTCGGTTTGGCGTTGCCGCATGGCATCTAATCTTTCTGAACTGCAGAAACAAAGATAGGCAGACTTTTTTGCTAATAATGCTTGGGCATGTTGGCGATAAAGTTCGGTGCGTTGCGATTGAATATAGGGGCCAAAATCTCCGTTTTTTTCTGGACCTTCAGCGTAGGGGAGTCCCATTTGCTGCAGAGTCCTTAAGAGGCTTTCTAATGCTCCTTCTACATAGCGGGCTTGATCGGTATCTTCGATGCGTAAGATAAAAGTGCCCTTATTTTTGTGGGCAAAGAGGAAATTATAGAGGGCGGTTCGTAATCCTCCAATATGGAGAAAACCTGTCGGTGATGGGGCAAAACGGGTACGAATCATTTGTTGAAGAGTAAAGGTGGTCTTAATTTCCATAATGATAGCAGCTTCGTTGACAAATTTATATAACTTGGTATTTCAAGTAAAGCCTTTTTGATGTATAGTATTCCTGTTTTTTTAGTAAAATTTATGGCTCGACGGCGAAGAACTAAGGCAACCAAAACACGACGTAAAAGAAATAGTTATACGATTGAGGTTAAATCTTCAGTACTTAGAGAAATTTGGGCAGTTACTTATTTGGCGCTCGGTATTTTTACCTTTTTGAGCCTCAATAACAATTTTGGCTTGCCCGGTGAAATTTGGATGAATATTGTGCGTCCTACTTTAGGTTGGGGGACGCAGATTTTACCCTTTCTATTTCTAGGATGTTCTTTAATGCTTTTCTTTTCTAAGAAAATCCATTTTCCACTTTCCCGCATTATCGGCATTTTTTTATTAATGGTCTCAGTTCTAAGTATTTTTCATCTGTATGTCCCGATGGAAAATATTTTAGCAGAGGCTGAAATGGCTCATTATGGCGGTTATGTTGGTTTTGTTACTAATTTTATCTTCTTGCAGCTTTTAGATATTGGGCGGCTTGGGGCTATTGCTATTTTTTCTACATTTTTTATTATTGGTTTTTTGTTAACTTTTGAAATTTCTATTGCTGCATTTGTGTCTTTTTTTAGACCCCAAATTAAAATTATAAGAAAAAAAGATCGTGCTAGTGTGAGTGATAACGATGATGATGTTACGGAAGATAAGCAGGAGGAGGATTTAGCAGAAGAGCTTGCAGATGAGGAGGTTTCTGAAGAGGATTTGCAGCGAGAGAAATTTAAGTTGGCACAAGAGGATGAAGGTGGAGAGGTTATTACGATTAAGCGTGCCCAAATTTCTAAAACTGAAACTAAAGAGCGTGTTATTCAGATTAAAGAGGTTGATGAGACACAGCCTTCGGATGGTATTCCGGCTGCTGACGACGATTATATTTGGAGTCCTCCATCTTTGGATTTACTTAATCCTGCAGTCCTTTCTGAGGCTCAAGATGACGCTCTTTTACAAGAGAATGCTCGGAAAATTCGTGAAAAACTACGTCAATTTGGGCTGGATGTTGATATGCATGAAGTGCATGTTGGTCCGACGGTTATTCAGTATACGCTGCGTCCAAGCGAGGGAATTAAGCTCTCTAAAATCACCAGTTTAAAAAATGATTTAGCTTTGGCTTTGGCAGCAAAAGCTATTCGTATCGAGGCTCCTATTCCTGGTAAATCTTTGGTTGGTATAGAGGTTCCTAACGATCATCGTTCGGCGGTACATCTGCGTGAACTTTTAGAAAGTAAAGAGTTTGAGGAGTTTGATTCACTGTTGCGTATACCATTAGGTCGTGATGTGGCCGGAAAACCGGTGTGTGGAGATTTGAGTGCTATGCCCCATCTTCTGGTTGCAGGCGCTACCGGTTCTGGAAAATCAGTGGGGATGAATACCTTTTTGGTTTCACTTCTTTACCAAAATTCTCCTGCCGATTTGCGTCTTATTCTTATTGATCCTAAGCGGGTGGAATTGAATACTTATAATGGTATTCCCCATTTATTGACCCCTGTTATTACCGATCCCGAAAAAGCTGCGATCGCTTTACGTTGGGCTGTTGCAGAAATGAATCGTCGCTATCAACGCTGTGCCGAGTTTAAGCATCGTAATATTGCTGAGTTTAATAACTGCATAGAGGCTCATGAAGAGGGTCGTGAATTGCCTGGTCATGACAAGATGCCACGCGTGGTGATTGTGATTGATGAGTTAGCTGATTTGATGATGGCGGCGGGTAAAGAGGTTGAGGCTTCCATTTGTCGCGTGGCGCAGATGGCTCGTGCCGTAGGAATGCATCTTATTATTGCGACACAACGTCCTTCGGTCGATGTTATTACGGGTCTTATCAAGGCCAATATCCCTACGCGTATCGCTTTTGCGGTAAGTTCTTCTATCGATTCAAGAACGATTTTAGATGGTATAGGTGCGGAAGATTTGTTGGGTAAAGGTGATATGTTGTATCTGCCAAGCGGTATGAGTAAACCGCTTCGTGTACAGGGTATTTTTGTTTCCACCAAGGAGATTGAGCGTGTGACGAACCATATTAAAGTTTCTTCTGGGCCACCAAACTATTTGGATGATATTATTTCTTCTAAAGTTGCTCAGCAAAAAGTACAGGGCATTCCGCAAAGTGATTTAGGCGAAATGGATGATAATGAACTTTATCAGCAGGCTTTACAAATCGTCACTGAGTCACGAAAAGCATCTGCCTCTTTATTGCAACGTCGCTTAAAACTTGGTTATGCGCGCGCGGCACGTTTGTTGGATTTGATGGAAGAAAATGGAGTGATCGGCCCTGTAAATGGTGCTAAAGCTCGCGAGATTTATACGGAGTAATTTTAGTATACCTCTTTTAGATAACAGGCTTCGCAGTAGATAGTCTCAGGACGTTCTGGTGCGTAGCTGGTTTGAATAGGCGCATGGCATTTAGCACACGAGCGTTGCCAAAGCTTACGGGGATTGCGCTTTGAAAGCCGGTGGTTGTGGCGACAGTCAGGGCAATTTACTGGTAAAGGCAGTTGCATTTTTTTGTAGAATTTTAGTTCCGGTTCGATAATTTTGTAATTTTTATGGCACGTTTTACAGGTTAAAATCTCCTTAATAATGTTCTCCTGCACGTCTTTAATATTTTGTGGTGGAGACAAGTGCGGTCCGTCATAGCGATTAAGTTGATCCTCTTTTTTCCATGTGGCACCTAACATAGTTGCTTGATTATTTGTTAAGGGAAAATATTCTTGAGCTACTGATTCGTTATAGCCAAAAGGCGAGAGCGACATTGGGAAAAATTCACCCCATTCGCCCGTGCGCCGCATATGTTCAATGATGAGTGGAACCAACTTTTCATACTCTTCTTTGCTGGATTGTTTATTGAGAATACAGTATTTGCTATTGGTAAGTCCGACACATCCAAAAAGGTTATTCGAAGTAAAGCAGCCATCACAATAAAAACACTCTGCTGCTTTATTGCAGAAACGAGAAAAAAGAGTTTTAGTATTTTGATAGGCACCTAAATAATCATAGCAGAGTTCATTTTCTTCAGTATAGTTATTGTCGTAGCAATCTTTAAGGTCGACTACCTGAGCGCAGTTTTTGCAATCTTCACAACGATCAGCGTAAAAAGAGTCGAGTACATTCTTGGCTTGATAAATATAATTACCTGAAACATTTTCAACATTTTTACTTTGCATAAAACGATGAGGGGTTTGTTTTTTAAGTTTTTCAAGTTCAGTGGAAAGGTATTCATGAGTGACACCATCGCAGAGATTTAATTTTTGGAGGAAATTTTGATATTCCTCTTTAGAAAGTGGTTTATTAAAAACATGATATTCCTTATTACGAAGCCCTGTACACCCTATGCAGTTTTTACATCCCTGAAGATCGAAGCAGTATAAAAGATTATTGGAGCTGTGACAGTCCTGGCAGTAAAAACATTCATAAAGTTTTCGCGAATCAATACATTCATAACAATATTCGCACTCCCTCACTACCAAGGTGTCTAAACTATTTTTAGAGTAATAGGGAGAGCCATAATAACAGTCTTCCGAATACACCGAGCCAAAAACAAGGTAGCAACTTTTAACATTGCCAACATAATTACAGTAACTACTATTTTCCGAGTTCCAAACCGAAAGAGCTAGTTGTGGTACCTGTTTTTGAAGATCATTAAACTGGTCAAAAAAAGAACGATTAAAATCAAAATCACGGCCATAGATATGGCCGTCCCATTTATCGGACCACCAGGCTTGTTGCTCATAGATAACTCTTTCGGCTTCCGGTCGATAATTCGAGATGATAGCTTTGCCTGTAAGATCGCATTTTCGGTGATATAGATGGCGTTCATTGCGGAAAGCCAGGCGGCGTTGTTGCCGACAGTCAGGACATAATGTGGGAGCGGGTATTATATATTTCTTTCCGGCAAATACCGGCGATACTTTGTCATAAAATCTTAGGTCTTCAGGGGTGATTTCAAATTGAGCAAAGCATTGTTTACAGTTTTTTTGCATAACATTTTTAATAAACTTCTTTTAGGTAGCACGCTTCGCAATATACTTTTTCTGGTCTTTCGGGAGCATAGCTTGTTTCTAATTTTGTTCCGCATTTTTCACAGGCTCGTTCCCATAATTTACGCGGATTGCGTAGATTAATGCGATTTTTATGACGGCATTCCGGGCAATTTTTTGGTATTGGTATATTCATCTGTTTGTAAAATTTTAATTCCTGAAGAACAATTCGATAATTTTTATGACACTGTTCGCAGCTTAAAA
This sequence comes from uncultured Candidatus Peribacteria bacterium, assembly GCA_964389195.1. GTDB lineage: Bacteria > Patescibacteriota > Gracilibacteria > UBA1369 > UBA1369 > CAYMDR01. The sequence goes on from CAYMDR010000044.1 coordinate 5,942, forward strand.
TTTCTTTAGTGATTTTTTCGGTTACGTCTTTTATGTCATGTGGTATTTCGACTTTTATACCCTGGTATCCTAAGGGCTCTTCTTCCTCTTTCCAGGTGATGCCTTGCTTTATGGCTTGTTCTTTTTTTAAAGGATAATAGTCTTGGCCCATCGTTTCATTATAAGCAAAAATGGAGAGTGTTATTGGGAAAAACTCACCCCATTCACCGGTTTTTTGCATATGGGTAATAATTTTTGATACCAATGCTTCGTACTCTTCTTTCGTGTATTGCTTGTTGAGAATGCAATATTGATTCTTTTTAAGTCCCACACAGCCGAAAATATTTTTAGAATTAAAGCATAGGCTATTATAGTAATCATCGCTGTTAAACCAACAGATATCGCTAAAAGCATGCATATAGCTGCTTTCGCTTCCCGCACATTCATACACAAGTTCGGAATTATCATCATTATTTACATCATAGCTATCCTTCATATGGGTTGTGTTTGCTAAATAGCGGGAATCTTCTAAATATTTACTTTCGTAACAATTATGCGCATTTTTAGCATTAAAAAGATTATCACCGCTACAATTTTCTAGTTGGATGCCGCTAAGGTTTTTCCTAATGGTTTGTAGTTTTAATTTTTCAAACTCTTTGCTTGCTCTTTCTAGATCTTTAAACAATCCCGGAAGATGTTTTTTGTATTCTTCTTCCGTATATTGTTTGTTAAAAATACAATAATTTTTTTGGGTTAAATTAGCGCAGCCAAAGCAGTTATTGCAGCCTTTTAAATTATAGCCAAAGTAGCAATCATTGGCATTGTTACAGTTTTCAAGCCAACCACTGTGATAGCAGTTATTTGAATCAATAACTTCATAGCAAAGTTCACATCCTTCAATGCTTGAACAATCGGTACAATCTTTACTTTTTATCGTTCGGTTAGAGTAAAAGCAGCTTTCACAAAAGGCTGAAGTAAATGTAAGATAACAATCCCGATTTTTTAAACTAAAATTACAATATTCACTGTTGTAAGGCTCTTTATTATTGAGAGCAATTCTCGGTACATTTTGCAAAAGTTCTTTAAACTGTTCAAAAAAAGAACGATTAAAGTCAAAATCTTGTCCATAATCCAGCGGATTCCATTTGTCGCTCCACCAAGCTTCACGATCATATACTGTAATCTTTTTATCGGCGCTATACATCGAAATAATTTCCTTTCCTGTTAAATCACATTTGCGGTGGTATAGATGACGTTCATTGCGGAAAGCCAGGCGACGTTGTTGTCGGCACTCTGGACAGAAGGAGGGGGCAGGAACGGTGTATTTTTTGCCGTTAAAATGTGGTGATATTTTATCGTAAAACGCTAGATCTTCAGCGCTGACTTCAAAAGCGGTTTGGCATTGGCGGCAAGTTTTTGGCATAAAGATTTAATATATAGCAGCTTGGTTACGAATTTCTTTATAGCATGCTCTGTTTATTTGTAAATACAGCTAGGTACTTTCTGGGAGGCGTATATTGACTGTTTCTCTTTCTATAAGCCTTTATTTCCTGCTGTGTCTGTGGTATATTATCTGTAGAAACTATTTTACAACATGATATGTTTTATCCTGACTTTGATTTGCTGGGCCTTACGGAGGCTGAAGGGAAAATTTATATTGCCCTTTTGGAACTTGGTGGTGGTCATGTAAGTACTATAGCCAGACGAGCTAAAGTTCCTCGCGTTAACTGCTACCATACTTTAGAAAATTTAGTGAAAAAGGGATTGGCTAGTTTTATCACCAAGGAGAAGGTTCGTTATTATTCAGGGGAGCCTCCTCAAAAAATCGTCAATTTAATGGAGGAGAAAGCGCAATATGCTAAAAAGGTTCTCCCGGAACTTCTTTCTATTACTAACGCCTTGGCTCTTAAGCCTAAGATTAAATATTTTGAAGGTATCGAAGGTTTAAAAAGTATTATGGACGATACCTTAACCGCCGAAAAAGATCTTCTTGGGTATTCAAATTTACAAGGATTAAGTGAGCTTGTCGGTGATTATATTAATACTTATGCTGAAAAAAAGATGAAAAAGGGCTTAAAGACAAGAATTATTTGCCCTTCCAGTCCAGAGGCTTTTAATTATGTAAAAAACAATTACCCGCAAAATTTCCCTGAGGAGCTTATTGAAATATTGTATGTGAATCCTAAAGAGTTTTGGTTCGAGCATGAAATTACTATCTATGATAATAAGGTCGCTGTTATCTCTTTAAATAAAGATGAGCTTATTGGTATGATTTTTGAAAGTCCCGTCTATGCTCGCTCCCAGCGTGCTATTTTTAATTTAGCTTGGCTGGGTGCGAGTAGTTTTATTGCCTTATAGACTTAGTATACTTCTGAGAGGTAGCATTTCTCACAATAGATAGTTTCGGGTTTTTCTGGGGCAAAAGTGCTCTGTATTGCTGTATTACATTTGTTGCAGTTTCTGGTGTAAAGTTTGCGAGGATTGCGGAGTGTCATGCGTTCAAGGTGTCTGCAGTCAGGGCATTTTTCGGGAATTGGCATTTGCATGGCGCGTAATTTTTTTAGTTCCTGAGGTATAATTTTGTAATTTTTTCCGCAAGTATTGCAGGCTAGAATAGCTTTAAGAATATCATCATTTACCTCATAAATGGCGGAGGGGATATTATAGGTTTGGGGTTTATAATCTTTTTGATCAGGATCTTGCCAGTGGTAGCCTTTGGCTAAAGCTTGTTCTCTGGTAAGGGGTATGTATTCTTGAGCAACCGTTTCGTTGTAGCCAAAAGGGGAGTGTGTGATTGGGAAATATTGACCCCATTCACCGCTTGTCTTCATGTGTTCAATAATACGCGGCACCAGCTCTTCATACTGTTCCTTAGTGTATTGCTTATTAAAGATGCAATACTCTTTTTTGCGTAAGCCCGAGCAACCGAAAAGGTTTTTGGAGTTAAAACAAAATTCGCTATACATCACGTCTTGGCTATGGAAAATGAATAAGCTGAAAATAACGTTATACGTCTCGATAGTGCCAAGAACCTGATAGTTTAATTCTGGCTTAAGATACATGTTAGAGCAGTCCATAATGTCTTTGACGTTCACTCCAACCGTTACGTATTTACAGTCGATGCTGTCATTTACATCGTAACAGTCAGTACAGTTTTTACAGTTGGTTAAAAAGTCGCCGCTGGAGTTTTCACAGTTAATAATGTTACCGTATTTGTAGACTCTTTTTTGGCGCAATTCAGCTAAGATCTTTTTAGCTTTTTCGACATTTTCTTTGGTTCCTAGGAACTCATTTATTTTTTTTGCGTACTCTTCTTTGCTGAGTGGCTCATTCATAAAATAATACTCTTTGTTGCTCAAATTAGTGCAGAGGAAACAGTTTTTGCAGCCTTTAAGGTTTTCGGAAAAAGAGCAGTCGGAACAACTTTGGCTGAACGAA